>NZ_JAHPTU010000015.1:0-86086 GCF_025514355.1 Acinetobacter sp. WU_MDCI_Abxe161 | reverse complement strand
AGCTACAGAGCTACAGAGCTACAGAGCTACAGAGCTACAGAGCTACAGAGCTACAGAGCTACAGAGCTACAGAGCTAGGATATTCTTAAAGGGAAACTAAGCAAGTAAAAGACTATATTATTGAATTATATAATTGTTCGTATAATGTATATTATGTTAAATAAGATATTTGAAAACCTACCATATATAAAGCTTCACTACATATGTTGCTGCTACGCTGTTTTATTCTTTGCTACAATGAATTTTGTAGCTTACTCACAACTGTATCTGTTGCTCAAGCAACTTACCAAGCTGTGACACTTAACCATTTAAATTGGGTTAACCCTATTTCTAATCTTAGCCAGAATAATTCTCTAGGAAGCTTTCACTAAAATTGTCATTAATTCTTAATTTACCCTAGTGAGCTATGCTACTCACTATCTTTATGAGTTGCCATAAAAAACCCACTTTCGTGGGCTTTTCTGTTTAATGTAAAGGAACTTTATCTACTGTACTTTGCTGCGCTCCTAGCTCAGAACGTACAACCTGTAATTCAAATCCTTGTCTATCCAGCACAGCTCTAGCGCTTTTATCGGTTAATGAAAAGAATATACTGACCAAAAATGCTAATGGCATTGAAAATAATGCAGGATTATCAAATGGAAATATGGCTTTTTCATGCCCTAATACACCAACCCAAACTGTCGGAGATAAAACTACGAAAATAATTGCAGAAATAATTCCTGTAAAACCACCATATATAGCTCCTCGAGTGGTCAAATCTTTCCAATACATAGAAAGAATAAGTACAGGAAAGTTAGCTGAAGCAGCAATACCGAACGTGAGACCCATTAAGAAAGCAATATTCATTTTTTCAAATAAGATTCCACATGCTATTGCGATCACACCTAAAACTACGACAGAAAGACGAGATACAATCATTTCTTGTTTTTCAGTTGCTTTGCCTTTCTTAATGACTTTTTGAAATAAATCATGAGAAATTGCTGAAGCTCCAGCCAATGCCAAACCAGCAACAACCGCCAAAATTGTTGCAAATGCTACAGCAGATAAAAAGCCAAGTAATAAATTTCCACCAAGCGCCTTTGCTAGATGCATCGCAACCATGTTACTGCCGCCAATGAGGTCACCACCTAATTGTCCACCTACAAAATAGTGTGGATTAGTGCCTACTATAGCGATTGAAGCCAAACCTAAAATACAGACTACAATAAAGAAATATCCAATATAGCCAGAAGCGTAAAATACTGAACGGCGTGCTTCAGCAGCATTTGGTACTGTAAAAAAGCGCATAAGAATATGTGGTAAACCTGCTAAACCAAAAATTAAACCGATAGACATAGATAACGTATTAATTGGGTTTGATAGCATTGGTCCTGGTTCTAAGACTTTTTGTCCAAGTTTATGCGCATTAACGGCGGCCGTAGCCATATTATTTAGACTGAAACCAAATGCTTTAAATGCCAGAAATACTAAAACTGTTCCACCAAAGAGTAAAAGAATTGCTTTAACAATCTGTATCCACGTTGTAGCAAGCATTCCTCCAAAAATGACATATACCAGCATTAAACAACCAACAAGAATGACAGCAATTTTATAATCTAATCCAAACAGTAATTTAATAAGCTGGCCTGCTCCCACCATTTGCAAAATTAAGTAGCAACACACCACGATGAGCGAGCCACAAGTTGCTAAAATACGCGTTCTTTGCGGATCTAGTCTGTACGAGACAATATCGGCAAAAGTATATTTTCCAAGGTTTCTAAGTCTCTCAGCCATCAAGAAAGTTAAAATGGGCCAGCAAACAAAAAAGCCAGTCACATAGATAAAGCCATCATAACCTTTGAAGAAAACCATACTTGAAATCCCAAGTAAGGTTGATGCCGACATGTAGTCTCCAGCAATCGCCAGACCATTTTGTTTAGCAGAAATTGCATTGTCAGCTGTATAAAAATCTTCTTTTGATACAGTTTTCTTGGCAGCTTTAAAGGTAATAAGCAATGAAATACCAACTACGCATCCAAACATGATGATTGCAGTCCAGTTTCTTGGCTCACTTGGAGCCGCCCAAGCACCCGAGCTAAGTAAAGCGAGCATGGTAAAAGCTATATATTTATTCATAACGGTATTCCTTTCTTAATTTTTCTTTTTGTTTGTCAAAATATTGATTTGTAATGAAGATATATAAGCCGGTTATTAGCCAGCTTGATACAATAACAATTGCAGCGATAGGCAAACCAACTGTGACCTTGCTTGCTTCTAAAGGCATTGCAAGCAACTCAGGTCGAAATGTGGCTGTTCCCATAAAAATAAAATAAATGCTAAGTACGATTAAACTTAAAAAAACAGCGAATCGGTTTCTTTGTTTCACCATCTTTTTAAATTTAGTATCTAAGACGATGTTTGCTTCCTGAGGGATGTTCATATAAAAAATCCTTTTTTATGTAGATCATTATTTACATTCAGCAAAAGAACTATTGGTGAAATAGTCGTGATACCGTTCTCTCAATATCTTTTTACTGATTTTTCCAGTTGGTGTATGAGGTATTTCTTCTACTAATATCGTTGCTGAAGGAATGGCCCATTTATGTAATTTAGAGGATAGGAAAACTACAATTTCCTCATGTTCAATAATTTGTTGGGGAGATTTTGGCACTAATATTAAAAGTGGGCGTTCACCCCATTTTGGATGATTGGCAGCAATAACAGCGGCTTCAGCAACTTTTTCATACCCCATTGCTGCATTTTCGACTTCAACACTACTTACCCACTCTCCTCCTGACTTAATCATATCTTTCGCACGGTCTGTAATATGCATATACCCATATTCATCTATGCATGCGATATCTCCTGTATCAAACCATATATTATTTTCATCTAAGGTTTTAGGCTGATTGATATATTGCTCAGCAATCGTATGTCCTCTTACTTCTAAAATGCCTTCATGAACACCATCGTGAGGAAGTAATTGATGGTTCTCATCACGTAATCTCATTTGAAGGCCAAAGATAGGTTTACCGCACTTAATCGATTGAGTTTCAATATTGTTTTTGATTTGATCTAATCGATTACAAGTTCCCATTGAACTGGTTTCAGTCATTCCCCAAGCATTTTCAACAGCAACGCCATATTGGCTCAAAGACTCAATTAACGAATATGGTGCAGCAGATCCACCAGAAATCGCACGTTTTAAACTGACTGATGAAATATGGTGATCTTCAAGATAATTTTTAAAAGAATTCCAGATGGTAGGAACAGCCATAGAAATATCGACGTGCTCTGATTGGATCAAATTGAAAATTTTCTCAGTCTGACCGGCAAATGAGTGAGGCCAAACAATTTTTGCCCCCGATAAAACGGCGTTAAATGGCATTCCCCATGCGCTAATATGATAAAGAGGCACCAATGGCATAATACAGCTGTCATGCGTTAAGCCAATCGCATTTGGCATGCTGAGTATTAACGCATGTAATACCGTACTACGATGTGAATAAAGAACACCCTTGGGATCACCTGTTGTACCGGATGTATAGCAAAGTCCACTTGCACGTTGTTCCGGAATATCTGGCCAATCATATTCAGGCTGTTCTGAAGCAATGATCTCTTCATAAAACATAAAATCAAATTTTGCTTGTAGATCTCTATTAGGATTGCCTAGCACGATAAAATGCTTTATGACTGGCTTTATATGTTCATAAATAGAATCAAGCAATGCTAAACAATCAGGCTCAATAATAATTACTTCATCTTGAGCAGAATTGATAATTTGAATTAATTGTTCAGCTGCCAATTTAGGATTAATTGTATGATAAATTCTTCCCGTACATGGGATGGCATAATGTAATTCAAAGTGCTGATATGAGTTCCACGCCATTGTTCCGACTTTAGCATCAGGACTTACACCTAATCGATCTAATACATTGGCAAACTGAGCAACTCGCCCGAAAGCATCTTTATATGTATATCGATGCTTAGTGACCCCATCTGCCTTTAAGGATACAATTTCTTGATCTGCATAAACTGTCAAAGCATGCTGCATTATTGAAGTAATATTTAAATTACAATGCATCATTAATCCATTCGTCATTCTTATTTCCTCACACAATTTAGCAACTGATTCAGATGCTTATATGAGTCAATGCAACTATGGTGCCAAATATTTTTATTATTATTTTCAAAAACTTACTTTAAATTATTATTTTTCTTTTTTGAAAAAATTTCAATTTTGAAATTAATTATTTATTAACTTCATTCTACGCCACAATGTAGTCCGGCTAATTCCAAGTTTTTGTGCAGCAAGGTCTAAATCGCCATCTACTTCGGCAAGTATTTGTTCAATTAGACTCAATTCCTGATTTACCTTTACTTCTTTTAATAAAGGTTGTGCAGTTTGATTCATTTGCGGCTGAAATAGCTCTGGTAATTGTTGCTTTAAAAATTCTGGAGTTAAAATTTCCTGATCAAGCTCCAATAATACATTAATTCGTTCAACAATGTTTTCAAGTTCGCGGATATTACCCGGCCAAGAATAATGATAGAAAGTCTTCTGTAAAATATTCGGTAAATCATCCAGCGTTTTTTTATATTTTTCTAAAAACAGATTCGCTAAATACAAGACATCTTCTTTTCGCTCTTTTAAAGACGGCGTATACACTCTTAAAATGTTTAAACGATAGTAAAGATCTGCTCTAAACGTACCATTTTGTACTAGCTCTTCTAAGTTCGCGTGAGTTGCAGCAATTACACGTATATCTAAATGATGACTTACCACTGAACCTAAACGATTAATCTGTCTCTCTTGCAATACTCTTAAAAATCTCGTTTGGAGATGTAATGGCATATCTCCAATTTCATCTAAAAAAAGTGTGCCAGTATGCGCCGCTTCAATTAAACCAATACGCCCATTTTTTTTCGCTCCTGTAAAAGCTCCTTCTTCATAACCAAAAAGCTCACTTTCTAATAAACTTTCCGGAAAAGAAGCACAGTTGATTGCGACAAACGGTGCTTTATAACGACGGCTATGATTATGAATACTTTGTGCCAGCACTTCTTTGCCCGTACCACTCTCACCCGTAATAAGAATCGTACTATCGGTTTTTGCATATGCTTTTGATAACTTAATAATCTGCTGGAAATTGGAATTTTGAGTCAAAATCTGGTCAAAGGTATATCTGGTATTAAAGTTTTTAGACGAAACCTTTCTAAATTGGCTATTAGATTGCTCTAAGGCATTTAACTCCTGCACTCTTAAGATATAGCCATCTATATAGTCATTTTTTAGCTTGGAAATATATACAGCAAGCTTTAGATTTTTAAATTGAACGAGTTGATGACTATTTTCTTGATCGATATCAAAGTTGAGGCCTTCAAAAATCTCTAATGCTGGTTTGTTTAATACATCTGAAGGATCTTTTTCGAGTAAAGCACTCATAGAGCTATTAATTAAAGAAATCTTTTTTTGTTTTGTGATAAAACAAATGCCTTCATTTAAATGATTAAAGATCTCGGTCAAACGTAAAGTCGAGTACTGCTCCCTACGGATCTTTTCAAGGGTACGCAAAGCATTTTGCAGCAAGTCTTTTAAAGACGGTACACTAATGGCTAAATCCCCGACTAGATTTTCATTCAGTGCCAGCTCTACTGCAACAGGCGAACCAATAATGGCGTCAAAACCTTGCTTCTTAATTAAATGAATGGTTTTCTTGGCATCTAAATATGAGTCATAGTTAAATTGTTGTATGTCTAAAGCAAAAATATCCGAATAATTTTCAAGATCGACAGTAGACGTATTCCCAACCAAAGCGATGCGCTTATATTGTTTTAAATTTGATATGGCCTGAATAACATCAAAAGTTCCGGTTCGAATAACCTGTATATCAATGTTTAATTTCTTTTGTAGAAAACTTGCTGTGGCTCCCGTACAAAGAAGAATCTGACAGCCATTTTCTACTAAGGTTTGAGCAACATCTTGTACATCAGAAATATGGCATTCCACCAAATCAATTTCATCAGAATCTACTTCTTTTATAGCTTGCTCAACCAAAGAACGAAAACCATTAATATTAGGTTTTTTAATATAGGTGACCAAAATATTAATTGGTTTTCGATTTAGCATTTTTTACTCCATTAAAAAACGTTTTATATAGGGGCAGAACTATGACCGCCGTCGACTTTAATTTCGATGCCTGTGATGCCTTGACCAGCTTGAGAAGCAAGTAATAGTAAAGGCCCATTTAAATCATCAAATTCTACAAACTTCCTTGTAGGAATCTTTTTTAAAAGCTGTTGCCCTGCCTCACTCGTTAAATATTCTTCATTAATTTCAGTAATCATATAACCTGGAGCGATGGCATTTACATTTATACCAAACCTAGCTAACTCTACTGCCATTACTTCTGTTAAATGGCGTAATCCAGCTTTTGACGCACAGTACGGGCTAACACCAAGGTTTGTAGACTGAGATAAAATTGACGTAATGTTGATGATTGATCCTTGTTGTCCAACCTTAATCATATGCTGCACAACTTCTTGTGTACATTGCCAAGGGGCTTTGAGGTTAGTATCTACAATCTTATCCCAGTCTTCATCGTTATAATCTAAGAAACGCTTGGTATCACTCACACCAGCATTATTAATTAACACATCTATTGTGATTCCTTCTGCTTCTAGATTATTAAGCATATCTTTTACAGCTAAACGGTCATTTATATCTAATGAAAAAGTATGAACTTTTACTCCAAACTCATTTTTGATATAGCTCTCTAACTCTTTCAATCGTTCTAGCCGTCTGGCACAAATGACAATATGAGCGCCTTCCTTAGCAAACAATTCAGCCATATGATGACCCAAACCACTTGAAGCACCCGTAATTAAAATATATTTATCTTTTACGTCAAAAATATTCATTCTTCTATACCTCCCTTTATTATGCCTGCTTCCCTAGTAGCTTTTTAGCAATGCTCATGCGATGAACTTCATTTGCTCCATCATAGATTCTGAAACCGCGTGCATCTTTAAAAATTTTGCAGACTACTGATTCATCCGTCATGGCCTGTCCACCTAAAATCTGAACTGACCGATCTACCACACGCCATATACCTTCAGAGCTGATCACTTTAACTAAACTGGACTCGTAATTTCCTTTCTCGCCCAAATCTAAAACCTGTGCACAATAATGAACGGCTAATCGAGTCGTTAAAATATCCATTTCATTGTCAGCAAGCATAAAACCAACGCCTTGGTGGTCTCCTAATCTCTTACCAAAAGATTGGCGTTCTCGTGCATATTGAGTAGCAATATCATGTGCTCTCTTGGCTTGTCCTAACCATCTCATGCAATGGGTTAAACGAGCTGGGGCGAGGCGAACTTGAGCATATTTAAAGCCTTTACCAATTTCACCCAAGACATTTTCTTTAGGTATTCGTAAGTTCTCAAAGCGTAAAATGCCATGTCCTCCCGAAAAACATGAATCCATAGCATTCATATTTTTTTCTAATATAAATCCTTCAACATCCGTATCTGTTAAAAACATAGAAGCAGTGCCGTCTTCCATCTTTGCCATAATAATAGCGACACTTGCTCCTTCTGCTCCTGTAATTAACCATTTACGCCCATTAATAACGTAATCATCGCCATCAGCAATTGCGGTTGTTTGAAGCATAGATGGATCTGAGCCAGTACCCGGTGCAGGTTCCGTCATAGCAAAACAAGATCTAATTTCTCCAGCTACCAGTTTTCTTAACCATCTTTCTTTTTGTGCATCATTTGCAACAGCATCTAATAGATGAATATTTCCTTCATCAGGCGCATGAATATTTAAAGCAATAGGACCTAAAGCAGAATAACCCGCTTCTTCGAAAGCCACAGCCTTTTGTAAGTGCGACCATCCAAGTCCGCCCATTTCCTGACTTGCATGAGGGGTAAGTAGCCCCCAACGGCGTGCACGACTCACTAATTCACTGCGCAAAGCTTCACTAGGCCCATGGCTATCTTGACGAGGATCATTTTCTAATGGGATCACCTCTTGTTGGATAAATTCTCTTACTTTCTTTTGTAATTCTAATAATTCATTAGATAGCGTAATCATGAGCTGAGCTCCTTTAATTTAAAACCTTGGGTCGCGATATAAGTTTCATACACATCATCCATAGCGCTATTAAATAGCTCATTTTTAATCAGATTATATGCAGTGAAGTTCTGGAGTTTGATTCGTTTACTTATGACAATTTGATTTTCAATCTTTAAATCAAGAATATTTAAACAGCCATAATCCTGCTCCTGCGAATAGACATCTTTGCAGTCATGCCCATATACCCAATTAATGAGTATTCTGTTCACAATATCGTGCGAAGAAATCAGAATATTCTGGTCTTTGTTCGCCGTTAAAATTATCTTTTCAAACCATGCCAATACACGATTAATAAAGAGAGACCAGCTTTCGCCTTGTACAAATAATTCAAGGTTATTTTTATGGAACTGATAAGCCTTTTTGATTTCCAGTTCAGCACGATCCAACGAAATTTCTCTTAAACGTCCTGCTCTTATTTCTCGAATATCATCAAATGACATAATGTCTTTATGCTCGTTTTGATAGCTATTCAAAATCTCTGCGGTTTGTATTGAACGAGGCATAGTAGACGAATAAATTTTTTCAAAATTAATATCGCGTAATTGATGCGCTAAACCTTGTATTTGCTCTATTCCACGTTGAGATAACTGGGCAAATTTAGGATTAATTGGATTATTATCTGCATCAAAATATGAAACGTGCCCATGCCGAACCAAATAAATTCGTAGCCGATATTTATCCATGTTGTGCTGCCTTTGGTTCAGTAATTTTTAAGTCTTCCGAATTAAGTGCTTTTAATATCTCAAATGTTTGATCCGAGTGTTTACCTTCACGTATATCGCTAACAAACAATTGAATAGCCTCATCAACATCTTTAATTGGAAAAGAAAAATAGTCTTGCACAATGCCTGAACGATGCAATTTAGAAATATCCTTTTGCAAAATATAAGCCTGCAAAATTTCCAAGCTTCTCATGAGCATTAACAAGTTATATTTCTGACTGCCCGATTGCGGTAAAAGCTCATTCTTAATGACAGCTTGGCTAGCTTTGATGAGGTCAATTATCTTTTGCTCGCTCATTCTTTTTCTCCCAATATTTCCAAGATATTCTTTTCAAGGCGGGGAACTAAAAATTCCGTTAGGGCTAGTTCAAGTGATGGAGTAGTCATTTCATTGTTTCGGTCAGACTGTTGCATGGCAATAATTGCCCATCGAACATGAGACAGCACATGCCAGAACTTCATTTCAAATTCAGGAATATAAATATCGGAAATTTCCGCATAGGCTTTGGCAAAGTCCTTATATGAACCTATTCCCCCTGCTATATTTTCATCTTGACCAAAACGCCAGCATTTAGAAGTAAACCAACCTATATCTTCTCTACGGTCGCCCCATTGGGTAAATTCCCAATCTAAAATTCCAGAAATCTGATCATCATTAATCATGATGTTGCCTATACGGTAATCACCATGGACTAACACCAGATCATCAACTTTTGGAATATTGTTGAACATCCATTGAATGGCGTACTCAAGAATTGGACGATGTCTTTTTAAGCTATCTAGCTGCTCTATAAAACTTTCAAGTTTTTTCTCTAGATATTGATCTTTATTCGGTTTAGGAAGTAATTTTTCTAATATTTCATCTGATTGAATGGCATGTATTAAAGCCAGTTGTTTACCAATTTCTTGAGTAATTTTTTTTCGTTTTTCTTCTTCAGCAATTCGAACTAATTTATGGCCTTCTGTTACACCATCAATTTTTTTCATAATGAAGAAATCACTATTTAAAAAGTTAGGTGATTTTTCAAAATAAAGCGGCTGTGGCACTTTAATTCCAAAATGGTATAGGCGATCTAAAAGTAAATACTCTTGTTCCCGATCTGAACTGGCTTCTACGCTCGACTCAGCATTTTTTCGCAGAACTAAAGCAAAATCTTGAGTTTGAACGAGCCAATTTTCTTGAATAGCCCCACCACTCATCTTTTTTAACTGAATCTCATGAGGAATTAACCCCAAATTTTCCTGCAACAGGCCGCTCAATTGCAGTATATGGTTAGCATTCATTATTCACTCCTTGTAACTATATGCATTGGAGCAAATTGCATGCCACTATTTTTATAATAAAATTCAAACACTTAAAAAACAAAAAACATTTCAAATATGAAATCAATTTCATATTTGAAATGCTAAATAAAAAGAAATTTATAAAACTCTATTGTACTAAATAGTTATTCATAGCTCTTCTAAAAGCGATATCCAAACTTTAACGCATATGCAATTGCACGATTATTTTTAAACTCAGCCTGCTCTGAAAATTCTTTAATACCTTCGATTGGTAAATAGTAGCCACCACCTTCAGCTTTAGTATCTCCTAACCAGAAATATTTTACGCCAGCAGCAATAAAATAATTAGGCGCTGGATTAAATTGAGCACCAAGTCCAAAAGACCAGTATCCTTTCACTGGTCCAAGCGTTGAAGCAGGACTACCCGAGCCTGAATCCCAGCCAATATCAGATGCAATACTCCAACGGTCAGTTAACTGTTGTCCCAACCCAAGCGTTACACTATATTGATCTTTTTGATAAGAATCCAAATCAATACCTTGTTTATATGCCCCTTCCGTTAATGTATCCATATACATTGCTGTAAGAGCATCGTATTGCGCCGGACGAATATTAAATTTTTTCCAATTCACCCATCTAAGGCTCATATAAGCAAGCGTCTTTTCAGCAATACCTGTTTGAAAATCTATATTTACTGATTGAGGTGTTTCGACTTTTGTCTTTGCAGGCGCAGTGTATTGTAGTGGTTCACCAAATATATTTTCATCTACCTGAAAATCATATTTAATTTTTGAACGGTAAGTTATAGCGGCTTTAAGCGCAATTTCCGGAATTTGATAACTTCCTCCTAATAGCCAACCTAGCTCTCCCTTTTCTTTGAATTTAGCATTGTATCCATTAAAAGCTTCGGTATATGCCATTCCTCTGAAAGAGACATCACCTTCTACAGTTTGATAGACAGGTCCACCATACACTTGAAAGTTTTTAATAGGTGAATAACCTAAAATAAAACTTAAATTTTGGCTTTTTACATTTACAGATGTACCTTCATGGCTGGCATCATCAGAATAACTATTATTAGGAAGAAGTGGATAAGCTGTTTTTGCAGCAAAAGGCTGATCATAAAGTAACCCAAAGCTGAATTGGTCTGTGAGTTGTAGCTTTAGGGCGGCAGTATAAAATTGATTATCTTGCCCAATATTTCCTGTATCTCGACTTTGATTAGGTTTACCAAGATCTGGACGATCATGAACTACGCCAGAAACAGAAGGATCAACAGCGAAGGCATTTGCTTCTGCATAATTACCAGCTTCTAAAAAAGGTAATATCGATTGGCCCGACTGTTCAAGTGCAGAAGCCTGACTATAACTACTAAAAACGACACCAATTACGCTCAATATAATTGGGCCAGATTTCAACTGAAGTCTGCTGCTTAAGAAATATTTCTTTGGATGAGTTACAAAAGTATCTTTCACTCTTTTTAAGTGTGATCTTAAGTCAGCACAATCCTTGCTTAGAGATTTTTCCATTATTCATCCTTAAATTATAATTTTTGTTAAATCGCTAAGTACCTAGCAATTTATTTGTTCACTAAAGTTATGTGCAGTAATCATAATGAACAAAATACAAGCTATAAAATTATTGACACAATGTCAATGACAACGTGTCATTAAAAATAAAACTATAGAAATATTGAACTATATTTTCATGGATGAAAAACGGAATACTATTTAAAAATAGTTTTACAGATAGAAATAAAAGAATTTTTAATGGCACAATCCTTCTTAATTTGTGCCATATAATGTTGAAATCCAAATATTTTGTAATACCTGAATTACAATTTCAGGTTGAACTTGTGAGGCATGTCCAAAAGTTTCTGAAAGATATCGCTCTTCAAGCCAAATCAAAGCTTTTGCTGTTTCTTCTACTTCTACATCTTTTTTAATTTTTCCGGCTAACTGCTCTGCTTTTATATGCTGAGCAGCTGCAGTAATAAAGTCTTGTATTAAACCACGATAAACTCGATCAACACGCTCATCCCCACTCGCAGCTTCAACGAAAGCTCTTAACAGACGGCCATGCTCTACATAAACATTTACTGAATCGACCAAAGCCCGACGCAAATCTTCCTGATGATTAGTGCCAGCTAACCAACGGTCCGCGATATCAAATAGTTCTTTACTAATATTCTGAACAAGTCGCAAAGTAAGATCATTTTTATCACGAAAATGAACATAAAAAGCTGGACGTTTTAAACCTGTACGTCGCATAACCTCATCAATATTGAGATCACGAAAATGATGTTCACTTAAAAACTGTTCAGCAGCTTCTAATATTTCTCGCTCAGATTCTTTTGGATCATGTTTCGGTCTACGGCGAGAAGTAGTCATACTATCTTATTTCCCTATTGGCTTCGGCCTCATTGTAGGTATTAACAAATCTTTCGACAAGTGTTTATAACTCTGACACCACTCGGTAATAGTTTAAAAATCAGAAAACCCCAACCTTTTAAAAACTCAATATCCCCATAAAATTCAGTATATTAAATTTATAAAATCCTCATTTAATTCTTACTTTCACTTCACAAAGAAGGACACTCACCATAATTACATACAGTCATTGACACAATGTAATTATTAATTTAATAATATTGATATGCCTAAAAATTGGATTAAGGCTTTGTCCATCAGGAAAAAATGAGGATTAAAAAATCATCATCTTAGAGATTCTAACTGGTGCTCAATTTACTCAAATTGTGTGAAGAGGAAAAAGATATGAATTCATCAGATCAAAATACTATTACTGATGTTTTAATTATCGGTGCAGGGATCGCAGGTATCAGCGCAGCCTATCATTTAAAGCAATATAGACCCGATACAACATTCGCTGTATTGGAAGGACGTGACAAAATTGGAGGAACTTGGAGCCTATTTCGCTACCCAGGTATCCGTTCAGATTCAGATATGCAATCTTTTGCATTTGGCTTTAAACCTTGGACAAATAAAAGGGTTTTTGGCAGTGCACAAATGATTTGTGATTATTTACAAGAAACCATTACTGAAAACGAAATCGAATCGCATATTCATTTTGGTTACTACATGACAAGTGCTGAGTTCTCATCTGATGAAGGCATTTGGGCAGTTAAAGTAAAACGTAAAGATCAAAAAAGTTTAACCACTTTCCGCTCTCGCTTTTTACTCATGGGTACTGGTTATTATGACTATAATGCTGGTTATACCCCTGAGTTCAAAGGAACTGAAGAGTTTCAAGGTCAAATCATTCATCCTCAACATTGGCCAGAAAATCTTAATTATTCTGGCAAAAAAGTAGTAGTCATTGGTAGTGGGGCTACAGCGGTCACCTTAATTCCTGCGATGGCTCAGGACGTTGAACACATCACGATGCTTCAAAGATCGCCAAGTTATGTGATGGCTGCACCAAGTACAGATGCCATTGCAAATACTCTAAATCGCTTTCTCCCTCCTCAGCTTGCTTTCAATATTGTTCGTCGTAAAAACATTCTCCTAACTCGTGGGGTCTACAATTTAAGTCGCCGTTTTCCAAAGCTGATGCGCCGTTTTTTAATTTCTGATGTACGACGTAATTTACCGAAAGATTTCGATATCGAAACCCATTTTTCACCTAAATATAATCCGTGGGATGAGCGCTTATGTGTTGTGCCTGATGGAGATATGTTTAAAGCAATTTCTTCTGGAAAAGCTTCAGTGGTAACTGATCATATTGAACGTTTTACCAAAGATGGAATTTTACTTAAATCAGGAAAAGTACTGGAAGCAGATATTATTATTACAGCCACTGGTTTAAATGCTGTCGCATTTAGCAAAACCCAATTAATTGTAGATGGAGAAAAAATTAATTACCCAGATACCACAATCTTTAAGTCAATGATGCTCTCTGATGTTCCCAACTTTGCCTTCGCATTTGGTTATACCAATCTTGCATGGACTTTAAAAGTTGATCTTGTATGGAAGCACTTCTGTCGCCTTCTTGATTATATGGACGACAATAACTTTAAAACTTTTAAGCCAGTGATTGGCAACAAAGATATGAAGCGTGTTCCTTTTGTTGACTTGAACTCAGGATATATTCAACGAAGTATTACCCAATTTCCAATGGCTGGAACAGAAGGCCCATGGATATTAAAGCACGACTATAAATTCGATTTAGAGCGACTTCATAAAGGCTCTGTATTTGATCAAGAGTTACAGTTTTCAAATCCGAAAACCCAGAAAAAAATTACTCTCATTACAGAAGAACCCCTGACAGCACAAATCAAAGTTCAGGCTTAACACGGCGATTTGCATTTTCACCTCTTATCTAAAGTACCAGTAAGAGAAAAAAATCAATTAGGGAAAATAAGATGGAAAATATTAAATTTACAAGTAAAGGAGTTACCTGTTCTGCATGGTATATCCCTTCAACTTCAGAAGAGTTTATGACATCTCGAGGACGACCTTGCATTGTTATGGCAACAGGCTTTGGTGGTACAAAAGACACAGGATTATTAGATTTTGCTGAGCCATTTAGCCAAGCAGGCTTTGATACTTTTATATTTGACTATCGTGGATTTGGTGAGTCAGCAGGATTACCTAGACAACATGTATCCTATATTAACCAACGCGAGGACTATCATGCAGCGATAGCAGCTGCACGAAGTTTGCCACTTGTTGATCGAAACCGCATTGTACTATGGGGTACCTCTTACTCTGGTGGTCATGTCGTTGTCGTTGCTGCACAAGATCCAAAAATATCAGCGGTTGTCTCCATGAACCCTGCTACAGATGGTTTAGCAGCGTTAAAACAAGTTTTCCAATATGGTGGAATAAAACAGATCACGACGGCTATAGGTCATGGCATCAAAGATTTGATTCATGCCATAGCTCAACGTCCTCCACATCTCATTCCAATTGTTGGGCAACCTGGTACTGCTGCCATGATTAGTACACCGGGTGCTGAAGAAAGTTATACCGCAATGGCAGGTCCAACTTGGCGTAATGAAGTCTGTGCTCGTGCAGCTCTGGAAGTCTCATACAACCGACCAGTTACTTTTGCAAAAAATGTTAAGTGTCCTACTTTGGTACAAGTCGGCTCTAATGACCAAATTGCACCACCTAACCCAGCTCGAAAAACGGCAAGCCTAATTCAAGGGCCTTCTAAACTATTGGAATACCCTATTGATCATTTTGATTTCTATACAGAATCTTGGCACGGCAAGATACTAAATGACCAAATTGAATTTTTAAAGCAGTTATTTGCCCCTAAAACAAATAGGCCTAAAAGCTAATAAATTTATTTGAAATATTCTTAATCAGAAAGGATAAGGAAATCTTATGTCACTCGTTAAATTAAGCAAAGATACACAAATCGATGAGATCGTTTCGATTATTAAAAGAGATGGTGGGGTCATCATTGAAAATTTTTTAAATGATGAAATTACCCAAGATATTTATGAGGCACTCTCAAAGCAATTAGAATTAATTCCTGACGGAGAAGATGATTATTTTGCAGGTACTAAGACCCGCCGAATGAGTCGTTTATTTGCCCGCTTGCCGCAAATGCCATTAGTTGCTATGAACCCAGTATTTTTAGACACTGCAAAAGCGATTCTTCAAACTCCTCTACATGCTTGGAGTGGTGAAAATAAAATTGAATTATGTCCAGATATCCAAGTGGGTGTGACACAAGCAATTCAAATTTGGCCCGGTCAAAAAGCTCAACCTTTACATCGTGACGATACTGTATGGATGTGGCGACATCCGGTTTATGGGCGTGAAGCTAGAGTACAAATCATGTTTGCCGTGACTGATTTTACTGAAGAAAATGGTGCTACACGTGTTATCCCTGCAAGTCATTTATGGGATGACCAAAGAGTACCTAAAGAAGATGAAACGATAGCAGCCGAAATGAAGGCTGGAGATGCTTTAATATGGATTGGTTCTACCTACCACGGCGGTGGAGCAAATGTAAGTCAAGAACCGCGTATCGGTTTAACAATGTCTTATGATCTCGGTTTCCTTCGTCAAGAAGAAAACCATTATTTATCTCTATCGTCTGAAACAGTTAAAAACTTTCCAGATGAGTTAAAAGGCTTGCTAGGCTGGAATATGAGCACGACATTTGTTGGATTTGTTGAACACGACGGTAAAATGATGAATCCAATAGATATGTTAAATGTTCAAAACTTTAAAACGTCTGGAATAATTTAATTCTTACCACGCTAAATATCAAAAAAGAGAAATCTGCATGAATTGAGATTTCTCTTTTTTATTAAAAGTGATAAATATTTTAGATTAAATAATTGTTTTTATTTGAATAATAAAAGCACTATTTGGACTGCGATTTTCATATCTGATTGTGCCCGAGTGAGCTAAAACAATGGCTTGCACAACTGCCAAACCTAACCCTGTTCCTCCTAAAGCTTTATTTCTGGACTGCTCCACTCTATAAAAAGGATTAAATAATTCTTTTTGATATTCAATGGGAATTCCCGGTCCTTCATCGACTATTTCTAATATCCATTGTCCTTGTTCAACTGAAGACTTAATTTTTAAAATTCCAGGATTAGAGTATCTAATTACATTATCGATCAACGCGATTAAAACTTGCTCCATACGTCTTGCATCGCAAGATACAAGATCATTAGAAATGTCGTAATTTATAGTAAAATTTGATTGTCTAAGTTTTTCATCAAACATCCGTATTACTTTTTCAACACATCTCAAAAAATCAACTGACTCAATATTTAACTTAAGCTGTTTATTTTCAAATAAACTCAATGTCCTCAAGTCTTCTACTAAATGTGACAGCCCTTCTACTTGATTCAACAAACTTCGAATGAGTTCCGGCTCAGCATTAAAAACCCCATCTACAATGCCCTGTAATCTGCCTTGTAAAATTGTGATGGGTGTTCTTAATTCGTGGGCAATAGCTGCATTCCATACTTGTGCATTTTGTACAGAACTTTCAAGCTTTTGAGCCATATCATTAAAATTTAAAATTAATGTAGAAATCTCTGTGGAATGGACTTTTTGATCATTTGCTCGAGCAGACAAATCACCCTCACTAATTTTATTCGCGGCATCGGCCAATGAATTGATGGGCACAATAAATCTTTTTGCTAACTGCATTCCAATGATTAAAGAAATAATTGAACCACATAAAATAACTGTACCTAGCCAAATCCAGTCAATAAAGTGAAAATCTGTCCAGTCTCCTTCCAAGGAGCTTAATGCAATCCATCCACTTTCAATTGCATAGTTATAGACAAAATATCCTAGAAATACAGACAATAAAGTGATGCTCAAATTCACCATACTAAAAGCAATAAAAAATTGCTTATTAATCCCTAATTTATTTTTCATTGTCTTTTCTCAACTTTTAGCATGTTGGATTTTTTCTATCTAATCCTATTATTGTTGGGGATGATCTAATCTATATCCGACACCGCGGACATTAATAAGCATGTGTTCAAGCCCGTGCTCTTCTAGTTTTTTTCTTAACTTACTGACATGGCTATCAACCGTTCTTTCTAAAGCTTCACTATCGGGTAAGCATTGATTCATTAACTCACCTCGAGTAAATACTCTGTGCGGCTGATTAATCATTAAGAGTAGTATTTTATATTCAGTTAACGTCAGGTTGAGTAAGATTTTCCTGTCCATCTGATTGATATAAACACTATGAATCTCGGTATTAATTTCAATATTTTTATAATGCAGATTTTTGGTCGCCGTCTGTTTGTTTTGATGGGTTCTTCTTAAAACAGCCTGCACACGTGCAACCACTTCATTCGGGTTAAATGGCTTGACTACGAAATCATCTGCACCGATTCGTAAGGCCATCACTTTATCAATATCCTGATCTAATGCGGTCAGCATAATGACAGGCGTTTGTGCTTTTTGACGAATTTTACTGAGCACTTCCCAACCATTGAGTTCAGGTAATTTAATATCAAGTAAAATCAAATCAATGAGTTGTGATGCATGAATTTCGATTGCCTGCTTACCATTCATTGCCCGAATAACTCGCATGCCTTCACGTTTTAAATATTGTTCAATAATATCCCCAATATCGTATTCATCTTCTACAACAAGAATTTGTTTATCACGGCAATCAAAAGAAAATGACGCTTCGAACATGAATCAATCATCGAATAATTACAATCATTTTAAATGATACGCTAATTTATCTGCAGATCTCCACACTTTTTCCACACTTCAGTGATGGTTGTTACACAGAGCACAGAAATAATAGCAGCATCAAAAACTCCCAAGGTTTAGACAGCATGCAAAAGCAGCTCTTACTTCCATTATTTTTATCTATTGGGCTAATCATCCAAGGTTGTAGTTCCGAAGAGGCTAAACAACCAGAAGTTCCACCGGCGAAAGTCAGTGTATTAAGTCTCCAGCCACAATCCGTTAATTTTAGCGAGAACCTTCCAGCTCGCGTTCAAGCCTTCCGTACTGCTGAAATTCGTCCGCAAGTCGGCGGTATTATCGAAAAAGTATTATTTACTCAAGGTAGTGAAGTAAAAGCTGGGCAAGCCTTATACAAAATTAATGCTGAAACTTTTCAGGCTGATGTAAATAGCAACAAGGCTTCTCTCAATAAAGCCGAAGCTGAGGTCGCACGTTTAAAGGTCCAGTTGGAACGCTATGAACAACTGTTACCAAGTAATGCGATTAGTAAACAAGAAGTCAGTAATGCTCAGGCTGAATATCGCCAAGCTTTAGCTGATGTCGCACAAATGAAAGCTCTACTCACCCGTCAAAACCTGAATCTGCAATACGCAACAGTACGTGCGCCCATCTCTGGTCGTATTGGGCAATCATTTGTGACTGAAGGTGCTTTAGTCAGCCAAGGTGATACGAAGAATTTGGCGACCATACAACAGATTGACAAAGTTTATGTTGATGTAAAGCAATCTATTGGTGAATACGAGCGCTTACAAACTGCATTACAAAACGGCGAATTATCTGCCAATAGCGATAAAACCGTTCGTATTGCTAATAGCCATGGCCAATTCTACAACGTCAGCGCAAAAATGCTGTTTGAAGATATTAATGTAGATCCGGAAACAGGTGATGTCACCATTCGTATCGTGGTGAACAACCCTGAACGTAAATTGCTTCCTGGAATGTATGTACGTGTCAATATTGACCGGGCATCCGTACCTCAAGCCCTCCTTGTACCTGCCCAAGCAATTCAGCGTAATAACAATGGTGACCCACAGGTTTATGTCATTAATGCTAAAGGTTTAGCAGATGTTCGTCCGATCGAACTTGGACAGCAATATGAGCAGTTCTACTTAGTGAATAAAGGGCTCAAAGTAGGTGACAAAGTCATCGTTGAAGGAATTGATCGTATTCAACCGAATCAAAAGCTTGAAATAAGTAAGTGGAAAGCACCCATTACTCAAGGAGCTCAATGATGATGTCACAGTTTTTCATTCGTCGCCCCGTGTTTGCATGGGTAATTGCGATTTTCATTATTTTGTTTGGATTACTCAGTATTCCCAAACTTCCTATAGCACGCTTCCCTAGTGTTGCGCCTCCACAAGTCACCATTAGTGCTGTCTACCCAGGTGCGACACCCAAAACGATTAACGATAGTGTCGTTACTCTGATTGAAAGAGAACTATCCGGCGTTAAAAATTTACTTTATTACAGCGCAACCACAGACACCTCGGGTACGGCTCAAATATCGGCGACCTTTAAACCGGGTACAGATGTTGAAATGGCACAGGTAGATGTACAAAACAAGATCAAGGCTGTTGAAGCACGTCTACCTCAAGTGGTCCGCCAACAAGGCTTACAGGTTGAAGCCTCTTCATCAGGCTTCTTGATGCTAGTCGGAATCAACTCACCGAATGGACAATATTCAGAAGTTGATCTGAGCGATTATTTAGTCCGTAACGTTGTCGAAGAATTAAAACGTGTTGAAGGTGTTGGTAAAGTCCAATCTTTCGGTGCTGAAAAAGCCATGCGCATTTGGGTTGACCCAAATAAACTGGTGTCTTATGGCCTGTCGATTAGTGATGTCAATAATGCGATTCGCGAAAATAATGTCGAGATTGCACCAGGTCGACTCGGTGACCTGCCTGCTGTCAAAGGTCAATTGATCTCGATTCCTTTATCTGCCGAAGGCCAATTGGGTGATGTTGAACAATTTAAAAATATTAGTCTCAAGAGTAAAACCAGTGGTAGTGTCATTAAACTATCTGATGTTGCCAATGTTGAGATGGGTTCACAAGCCTATAACTTTGCTATTTTAGAAAATGGTAAACCTGCAACGGCGGCAGCAATCCAGCTTAGTCCTGGCGCAAATGCTGTAAAAACGGCTGAAGGTGTCAGAGCCAAAATTGAAGAATTAAAAGTCAATTTACCTGAAGGCATGCAATTTAGTATCCCTTACGATACTGCTCCATTTGTCAAAATATCGATTGAAAAGGTAATTCACACATTACTCGAAGCCATGGTTTTGGTTTTCATTGTGATGTACCTGTTTCTTCATAATGTGCGTTATACACTTATTCCGGCAATTGTTGCTCCTATTGCATTGCTAGGAACATTCTCTGTGATGTTGCTTGCAGGGTTCTCGATTAATGTGCTCACGATGTTTGGTATGGTGCTCGCCATCGGTATTATTGTCGATGATGCCATTGTGGTGGTAGAGAATGTCGAAAGGATTATGGCAACTGAAGGTCTACATCCAAAAGAAGCAACGTCCAAGGCCATGAAAGAAATCACCAGTCCAATTATTGGGATTACCTTGGTACTTGCAGCCGTATTTTTACCAATGGCTTTTGCCAGTGGCTCAGTTGGCATTATTTATCAACAATTTACCTTAACCATGTCGGTGTCTATTCTGTTCTCGGCATTATTGGCATTGATCTTGACTCCGGCGCTGTGTGCCACCATTTTAAAACCGATTGATGGGCATCATCAAAAGAAAGGTTTCTTTGCTTGGTTTGATCGTAGCTTTGACAAAGTCACTAAAAAGTATGAGTTAATCTTACTGAAAGTGATCAAGCATAGTATTCCAATGATGGCGATCTTTATAGTCATTACAGGTCTCACCTTTGCAGGCATGAAATACTGGCCAACAGCTTTTATGCCAGAAGAAGATCAGGGCTGGTTTCTTACCACCTTCCAGTTGCCTTCCGATGCTACAGCTGAAAGAACACGAGGTGTGGTGAATGAGTTTGAAAACAGTTTAAAAGACAACCCAAACGTGAAAAGCAATACCACGATTATGGGCTGGGGCTTTAGTGGCGCAGGCCAAAACGTGGGGATGGCTTTTACCACACTCAAAGATTTTAAAGAGCGTACTTCATCGGCAAGCGAAATCACCAGCGCTGTCAATGAAACAATGGCACATAGTAAAGAAGGTTCATCTATGGCCGTTCTACCTCCAGCCATTGATGAGTTAGGTACGTTCTCTGGTTTTAGTCTTCGATTACAAGATCGGGCGAACTTAGGTATGCCTGCATTACTTGCTGCCCAAGATCAATTAGTGGCAATGGCAGCCAAAAACAAGAAGTTTTATATGGTTTGGAATGAGGGTTTACCTCAAGGAGACAATATTTCTTTAAAAATTGACCGAGATAAATTAAATGCACTCGGCGTTAAATTTGCCGACGTGTCAGACATCATCTCAACGTCAATGGGCTCAATGTATATCAATGACTTTCCAAATCAAGGTCGTATGCAGCAAGTGATTGTGCAAGTTGAAGCAAAATCACGTATGAAATTGCAAGATATTTTGAATCTTAAAGTGATGGGTGCAAGTGGTCAGTTGGTTTCTTTATCGGAAGTTGTGACGCCTCAATGGAACAAAGCGCCACAACAATACAACCGCTACAACGGACGTCCATCTTTGAGTATTGCGGGTATTCCTAACTTCGATACTTCATCTGGTGATGCAATGCGTGAAATGGAACAACTCATCGCAAAATTACCAAAAGGAATTGGCTATGAATGGACTGGTATTTCTCTTCAAGAAAAACAATCAGAATCACAAATGGCATTCTTGCTCGGTTTGTCGATGCTCGTTGTGTTCCTCGTACTCGCAGCCCTTTATGAAAGCTGGTCAATTCCGATATCGGTTATGCTGGTTGTGCCATTAGGTATGTTTGGAGCGATCATTGCCATTATGACCAAAGGGCTAATGAATGATGTGTTTTTCAAAATTGGTCTGATTACCATCATTGGTCTTTCCGCCAAGAATGCGATTTTGATTGTTGAATTCGCCAAGATGCTCAAAGAAGAAGGAATGAGTTTAGTTGAAGCTACTGTTGCCGCAGCCAAACTCCGCTTACGTCCTATTCTAATGACTTCTCTTGCCTTTACTTGTGGTGTGGTGCCTTTAGTCATTGCGACAGGCGCTAGTTCTGAAACACAACATGCGCTCGGAACTGGTGTGTTTGGCGGTATGATTTCAGCAACCATTCTAGCAATTTTCTTTGTCCCAGTATTCTTTATCTTTGTACTAGGCGCAGCCGAAAAACTGTTTTCTTCCAAACAGAAAGTTAAATCTTAAATGAAATAAAGCAAGGGAAATTAACCTGTTTCCCTTGCTCCTCTTATGCCTAAATTTATTTTATTATTTGGAGAAAAGCATGTCTAAGTCGGCTGTTTTATCTCGTGGATTTATGATTTCCACCCTCTCGATTACTTTAACTGCATGTATAAGCATGCAATCACCTCAACCCACTGTTAAGTCGAATATTCCACAAAATTTCGATGAAATTTATGCAGGTCCTTCAATTGCTGAACAAGGATATAAAGCCTTTTTTTCCGATCCTCGTTTATTGGAAGTTATTGAAATAAGTTTGAATAATAATCGCGACTTACGTACAGCAGCGTTAAATATTGAGCGTGCCCAGCAGCAATACCAAATTACCAAATACGACCAACTTCCGACGATTGGTGCGACAGCAAATGCCATTAGGCAAGTTAACCCTTCGGTAAACCCTAACAACCCTTACTCTACGTTTCAGGTGGGTTTAGGTGTAACGGCGTATGAACTGGATTTTTGGGGACGCGTTCAAAGTCTCAAAGATGCAGCATTAAATAATTACTTAGCAACACAAAGTGCTAAAGACTCAACTCAAATTAGTTTGGTGAGCCAAGTTTCACAAGCGTGGTTAAATTATTCTTTTGCTACAGCAAACTTAAATCTTGCGCAGCAAACTTTAAAAGCTCAACTTGACTCGTACAATCTGAATCAAAAGCGTTTTAATGTCGGGATTGATAGCGAAATACCTTTACGCCAAGCCCAAATTTCGGTCGAAACAGCACGTAATGATGTCGCAAACTACAAAACTCAAGTTTCACAAGCGCAGAACTTATTAAATCTTTTGGCTGGACAAGCGATTCCGTCAAACCTGCTTCCAACTCAGTCGGTTAAAACGATTACTCAAGAAAAGAATTTCTCGACTGGTTTGAGTAGCGATTTACTACAAAACCGTCCTGACCTGAAAGTCGCTGAATATCAGCTTCGTGCAGCTGGTGCCAACATCGGTGCGGCAAAAGCTCGTATGTTTCCAACCATCACACTTACGGGTTCAGCTGGATATGCATCGACTGAACTCAAAGATTTATTTAAATCTGGCGGGTTTGCATGGTCAGTTGGGCCTAGCATAGACCTGCCTATTTTTGATTGGGGAACGCGTAAAGCCAATATTAAGGTTTCAGAAATTGACCAAAAAATTGCGCTTTCTGAATATGAAAAAGCGATTCAGGCTTCTTTCCGTGAAGTCAACGATGCCTTAGCAGCCCATGTTCATATCGAAGAACGTTTAAATGCCCAGCGCCGTTTAGTCTCTGCAACCGATACCACTTATAAACTCTCTACCGCCCGCTTTAGAGCTGGAATTGATAGTTATTTGACTGTTTTGGATGCCCAGCGTTCTGCATATGCGGCTCAACAAGGTCTACTGGTTCTCGAACAAACTAAATTAAATAATCAAATTGAACTCTATAAAGCCTTGGGTGGAGGGTTAAATAAATAATTCATTCTTCATAAATCTTTTAAAGGCTAATTTGCACCCGTGATTAGCCTTTAAATTTCATGTTTTTTCTAAAAGATAAGAAATAGGTACTGTGAATTGGATAATTAGCTTAGCCCATTTAAAATCATTAATACCGTTTGCTCCATTTGCTTTTGTCTCTGTTGATCAGTGACGCCTTGAATACTAAACGCCCAATAAGCTTCAAATAAACAAACAATGACATAGGTCGCTGAGCTAATCGCCTCTGGGGTCGCTTTTGGATATTCTTGTGCCAATTGATTTTCAAAATCCGGAAGCCAGTGTTTTGTCCAAAGTGTATGGAGCATTTGCTGAATAAATGGATTTCTCGCACTTTGAGCTACCAACTCGAACCAAACTATTAAATCATCTTGAGTCCGATACACTTCAGGTGTGAACATCATGATGATTCGCTCGCTCAATGGTTTTCCACTAAAACGATGAATAATCTCAGTGCCCATTCTTGAAATGTAATGTTCAATGAAAGCGTTCATTAAATCTGAACGTGACGAAAAATAATGATGTACGAGAGTACGTTGCATGCCTGAAGCTTCCGCTACTTTGGCAAAAGTAATTCCTTCTAGCCCTTCTTTCGCCACAACTGAAACAGCAGCTTGAAGAATTTCATAAGACCTTTCTTGAGCTTTACTTGGGCGCCCTATTTTGTTTTCCATCATCGTCATAAATAAAAAAATGTTTACTAATTCATCATAGCATATTATTTTACTGACATGACAGTCAATTAATTACAAGGAAGTCATATTATGAAAATTCTTGGCCTTGATGCGGGTAGCCAAACGGAAGCTACTACCTCAAAAATCTTAACGAACAGTGAAATGACACATGCTGCCATTTTGGAACTTATAAATATCTTTGGGTTAGTCGCTTGTATCGTTCTAGCGCTTGCTGGCTGGATCTACGGTGCAAAATTTCTTAAGAAAAAGAATTTTTTGCTTGGTTTAGAGTGGTGGATTGTTGCATTTTCGGCAACGAATTTTGTCTCTTACATGCTGACAGCTTCGAATGTTAATTTTTCAATTACCATGTTTCTCGATTCATTCTCGCGTAGTTTCGGCATGCCGGTTATTGCCGTAATTGGTTTAATGGCACTGACCCATAATTACAAACCATCCACTTTTAAGGAAGTCATGCTGTTCGTATTGGCATTCGCCGGCACTTTCGTGGTTTTTCTAGCAGATTTTTTTCAAGAAATACGTCCGTATTTTTACGTCATCACGTGGAGCATTCTTGTGATGTATCTGTTCTATTTCATTATTTGCTTGGTACGCGCTGGAGAGGCTTTTCATGCATTGGCCACCACAATAACCGCTGTAGTGAGTTTAGCAGTAGCCATTGTATATGACTTTTTCCCGATCCCTGGCGACGATACCCATATGATTTTTATGACTTGGGCTTTCGTAACATGGGGCTATGCCATCATTCAGTTGTATTACGCCTATGAAGCCTTAGAACGCGCACAGAAAGTTTCTATTGGATCTTTTATTCCAGCCCGCCAGTAAAACGTACTAAGAGCATTGCTTTTAAAAAAGATTAAAGCCGGTGCTCTAGCACTGAGAAGTTATACAGAAGGATAGCGAATGAATTATTCAAATGAACAAGTGATGAGTGGCCACCCTGAATCTATGCCATTTCGTCTTTTAGGTGGTTGGATAGAACAGCCTAACGACCTTCAAACTGAGTTGGTGGGTTCGGTCATCGCAGATGTCATTGTGGTTGGTGCTGGTTTTGCCGGGTTGTCTACAGCTCTTGAACTCACTGCACGAGGTGCAAAGGTCATCGTACTTGAGCAAGAGTTTGGTGGTTTCGGTGCCAGCGGCCGTAATGCGGGTTATCTGCTTGGTAGTATGGGAATTGAATTCGAGGTGTTCGCCAAGCGCCTCGGCGTTGAACGTGCAAAACAGTTTGTCAATTTCTACGATGAGGGCGTGACCTATGTTGAAAAACGTCTGGCCGAGTTAGGCATCGATTGTGATTACAACCCTTCTGGGATTATACGCGCTGTTATAGATCCTTCGCAGGAAAAATGGCTACGCCGCAGTATGAGAGTTGGTGAAGAATTAGGTTCCCATACTCGCTTTGTAGATCAAGCCGAAATGCGTGCTCGTGGAATTCCACCAGCTTTTCTGTTTGGTAGCGAACAGCGCGGCGGCACGCTAAACCCCGGTAAATACGTGAGTGGTTTACGCCGTGCAGCCATTCAGGCAGGTGTTAAAATTTATGAAAAAACACCATTACTCTCTTATAGCGAAGGACCAATCATTACCTGCAAAACCGCTCGCGGTAGTGCAAGCGCACCCATCATGGTGTTAACCACAAATGCTTTCACACCTCAGTTGGGATTGCTACGTGATAAGGTTGCTCCGATACGGGTTTCGGCAATTGAGACCCAACAATTAACTCCAAAGCAATTGGAATCACTCGGCTGGCCTGGCCGAGAAGGTATTATTACACCGCATCTCATGATGGAAAGCCATCGACTGACTGCACATAACACAATGGTGTTGACAGTTAAGAAGTTGAATTATGTTTACGGTTCAAAAACTCCGAACGTACCAGATCACGACGCTTATACGGCACTCGCACAAACCTTACGTGAACGTCACCCAACCTTGAAAGGTCTTGGTATTAAGCACTGTTGGAGTGGATATGTTAGTGTGGCTTATGACTTTTTGCCTGTGGTTGGATCAACTGGGCCACATCAAAATATTATCTATGCAGCTGGCTGTACAGGACATGGGCTTGCGACTCAGTCGCTCATGGGGCAGCTTCTTGCAGAGAAAATTAAAGGAGTAGAAAATCCTATTCTGAAAAACTTATACCACAAGACCCCTTCTACGCTACCTGAACCACTCCAGTGGTGCGTATTTAAAACAGGTTTCAAGGCAGCGGCGTTCTATGACCGTCTAACTGACCGCAAAGCGCTTGCTGCTAAAAAGGATTCATAGAGCTAAGCATTTTTTAGTGTGGTAAATAATCAATGGACTACATGGTTGTAGTCCATTTTAAACTCGGACCATTTCTATATCTCTTTATTGCATTACCCCATATGGTACATACCAACATGTCAGCACCAGAGATTTATGCTAGGCAAAGAAAAGACATATAAGTTTAATATTTAAACTATTTACTTAATAAACATATACATCCTTTTCACAAATTTTGTTTTACCTTTAGCCTAAATCTTTAACTTCAAGTGATTACACATGACTAAAAGAACAATAAATATTTATGGAGCAAGACAAAATAATCTTAAAAATATTTCATTAAAAATTCCTAAACACCAAATTGTCGCCTTTACCGGAGTTTCAGGTTCAGGGAAGTCTTCTTTAGTATTTGAAACGATTGGCGCGGAGGCACAAAGACAAATCAACGAAACTCAAGACAGTTTTGTGCGTAATCGTTTACAACATTTTGGTGTCGCTGATGTCGATAAAATTGAGAATTTAAATGTACCTGTCATTATTAATCAAAAGCCTTTGACGGGTAACATCCGCTCAACAGTGGCAACAATTACAGATATTTATGCCAATCTTCGCTTATTATTTTCACGTATGGGTGAACCTTTTGTTGGATATTCCAACGTTTTTTCTTTTAATCACCCCAACGGCATGTGCCCGCAATGCGAAGGTATTGGTCTAGAGCAAACAATTGATATCTATAAAATATTAGATTTAGATAAATCCTTAAATGAAGAAGGTGCTATAGACTTCCCGACTTATCAACCTACAGCATGGCGTTGGACGCGATATGCAGATTCAGGTTATTTCGATTTAGATAAAAAATTAAAAGACTATAGTGAAAAAGAATGGGAATTATTTTTATATGCTCCTCAGCACAAGCCTTTAAACCCAACAAGTAAATGGAGAAAAACGGCACTATATGAAGGATTAGTGACCCGCTTTGAACGTAATTTTTTAAAAGGCGAAGCGCAGGAAAGAAATCGCTATCGAAATAAACTTGAGCAAATTATTACCACCAAAGAATGCTCCCTATGTAAGGGACAACGGCTTAATCAAAAATCTTTATCTTGTAAGATTAACGGTAAAAATATTGCCGAATGTACCGCTCTATCCGTTTCAATGCTTTTAGAGTTTATCGAATCGATAAAAAGTGAAAAATTTGAAACCGTTTTGCATGAAATCATCAATAAACTGACTAATTTAAATCTCGTTGGACTTAGCTATTTAAACCTTAACCGTGTGAGCAATACGTTGTCGGGAGGTGAATCACAACGAATCAAAATGGTTAAACATTTGGGTAACAGTCTGGTTGACTTACTCTATATTTTTGATGAACCAAGCATTGGTCTTCACCCCAAAGATTTAGATAATATTATTAAAATTATTCAAAAAATTAGAGATAAAGGAAATAGCGTTTTACTGGTTGAACATGACCCTGATCTGATTAGAACAGCGGATCATGTCATTGATATGGGACCTCTTTCTGGCACCAACGGCGGTGAAATTATTTACCAAGGCACTTTCGAAGAATTAAAAAATTCATCAGGTTTAACAGGTGAGTTTTTTAGACGGCCAAATACCTATAAAAAAACACCACGTGTAGGCAAAGAATGGATTTCAATTAAAAATGCTCATTTATTCAATTTAAAAAATATTGATGTCGATATTCCTAAGAACTGTTTAACCGTGATTACAGGAGTGGCTGGTTCAGGAAAAAGTACATTAATCAGTAAAGTATTACCCCAACAATATCCTGAAACAAAAGTCATTAATCAATCTGCAATTACTGCCAGCATTCGGTCCAATTTACTGACCTATCTCGACCTTCTTGATCCGATTCGCCATCTATTTGCAAAAGCCAATAAAGTAAGTGCCAAGCTGTTTAGTTTTAATAGCGAAGGTGCGTGTCCTCAATGTAAAGGCTCAGGTATCGAAAGGATTGAACTCGCATTTTTAGATGATGTTGAAATGACATGTGATGTTTGTCATGACTCAGGATATGCGCCTGAAGTATTAAAGTATCTTTATAAAGGTAAAAATATTGCTGAAATTTTAAAAATGACTGTTGCAGAAGCAAGTCAATTTTTTGAAGATCAAACTTTACAGCAGCAATTTAATGCTCTGGTCAGCTTGGGACTAGACTATATTGCAATCGGCCAACGCTTAAATACATTTTCGGGTGGTGAGCGTCAAAGGTTAAAACTCACAAAACAAATCAATGAAACAGATAATATTTTTGTATTAGATGAGCCGAGTACGGGCCTACATCCTTCTGATACTGAAAAATTAATTAGTTTATTAAATAACTTAGTTGATAAAGGCAATACGGTCATTGTGATTGAACATAACTTAGACATCATGAGTCAAGCAGATTGGATTATTGATATTGGTCCATTGGCGGGTGATAAAGGTGGAGAACTGGTGTTCTCAGGAACTGTTGGTGGTTTGCTTTCAGCAGAAAAATCTTTAACTGGCTACTATTTGAAAAAATATCTAGAGCTGTAGTAATTTGATTGCCTAGCTTGGCACAATCAAGTTTTAAATGTGAGAGTCTTTTAGACTCTCATACCCTTAATTATAGTAAAAAATACTCATCCAACTATTCACGCTCATTCACTTGTAGGTAACATTATGATCGGTACTTGGCCTGAATCATCAGCATGATAATAACGAACAACGAAGGTATTGCAGCAATCACAAATAAATGAGTAATGACCAGAAATTGAGAGAGATAACCGCCAAACAACGGACCGATGACCGAACCCAAACGGGCAATCCCAATACTCCAGCCCACCCCAGTGGTACGAAGTGAAACTGGATAATAACTGGCAGACAGCGCATTAATGGCAGGTTGCCCGCCAACAATAGCAAAGCCAGCAATGAAAATAATGATAAATAATAAAACGATATGGCTAACAGCATAGCCAATCAAAGCAACACTCATCACTGCAACCAAAAAAACAGGAATTAATACTTTATAAAATCCTGTCTTATCGATTTTAAGACCCATTACCACACTACCAATCGTACCGCCTAATTGTAGAGTGGAGCCGATCATCAATGCCTGATTTAATGAGAGTCCAGACTCTTTGGCCAAAGTCGGTAGCCAGTTCGCCAGAAAATAGAGACTGATCATATTTAAAATACTGATGATCCAAATAGAATAGGTAAAAAACGCGCGCTTATTTTTAAATAACTCAAGCGGTGACTTTTTAACCTGAACTTCAGTAGTATTAATGATTTTCATCTCTGAATTGAATGTTAACGCAGGATAAAATTTCTTTAACCAAAACAAAATTTTGGGAGTATTTTTGCTATTTTCACTTAAAAAATATAAAGACTCTGGCAACTTAAAGAACGTGATAAAGAAAATAATTAAAGGAACAATACCGCCAAAATAGAAAATCGCCTGCCATCCTCCCCAAGGAACTAATAAGGCTGATATGCCTCCCCCTAACATTGCCCCTACTGTATAGCCACAAGAAATGACCATCATGGTGAAAATACGAGATTTATATGGAACAATTTCGGAGCTATAAGCCATGACATTTGGCATGATACCTCCTAAAAATATTCCTGTAACAAAGCGGATTGCAGTCAATTGCTCAATATTGCCGACATGTGGTGTTACCAGCATCAATATGGAGAACATAAAGGTTGAGATCAGTAGTATTGGACGGCGGCCAAAACGGTCAGAAAGTGAACTTAATAAAAATGATCCGACAAACAAACCAAATAAGCTGGCGCTAAACACAACGCCTAACATGGTTTTATGAACGCCCCATTCTTCTATAATCATTGGGGCTGCGTAAGCCATGGACTGAATGTCATACCCATCCATAATCATCAGTAGTAAACAGGTGAACAAAATAAATTTCTGATAACGTCCGACTTTCTGCTGATTGATCAAATCACTTAATGCAACTTCTCTCATGGTCATCCTTTCTCCATGTTGCGTTTTCAATTATTTTCATTCTAATTACGTTATTAATAATTAATTTATGAATAACGTAAAACAAAAATAACAATATTCTCCCCCAAAAGTCAAAACATTAACTTTTTCGGTTGATCACACAGCGCTTACGGTCTACTTATCACACCATATTTTTAAATTATTATTTTAATTCAGCTACTTGGTTTAAAAACTGCTCTAGCATGACATCTCTTTCTTCCGAGTTATTGGAACTTAGAAATTGCATCATCAAGCCATCAATTAGGTTTAATACCATGTTGGCATCGGGTTTCATTACATAATTTTCTAGGCTAAAAATCAGATCAAAAATCTCATGAAGTAGCTATTTTCGATATTCAACCGCCATGCGATAACCTTGAGATTAAACGATTCTAATTTCAAATATGACTTTTAACAGCAGATGGCGCAGGCTATTAAAAAAGATATGTAAATGCACAATTTCTTTGAGTTTTTTGCTTGAAGTGTAATAACGAAATGTTGCACCCAAAATCGCATGATTTGCCAATTGTGCGGCTTTATTCTTATTTTCTCTCCCTAACCAAACTCCTTACCAATAACATTAGCGGCATAAGCTGCAAGTACATTGGCTGCAACTTGGATATCTGTTTGTCCACCAAGTGCCCCTGTGACTTCCATGGTCACTGCATTCAAGGTTCGACTCTTGTCTCCGCCCATACCCCACGCTTGATTCATATCACTTGCCTTAGTGTAGTCAGGCGAATATTGACGTAGATCTTCCTCTTGCTTCGCTAAATCAAAGTTTAGATTGACCTAATTTTAAATTTGGATAGTCTGTAAAAGCTTTCACTGTTTTAGGGTCGATATTAATGGTTGCATCACTTCTAGACTCATTATTTCTTATATTTGATCTAATATTCCCACAAGTTAGTAAAATCACTAAAATATAAAACACTATCTCTAGCAAATACAATTAAATTTTTACGCCCTGTGAGACTAAAATAAATCTCCATAGTCTCATTCAATGGTTCCACAGCATCATAAAACCACCAAGGAAAGTATGGTATTGAATGTAAAGATGTTAAATTTTTAGATAATTGCAAATAGTTTACTGGATAAGTGAACTCTGCTGGCAGCTCAGCTTTACTAAATGGTTTAAAAGTATTTTGAAACATAACAATCTACCTATTACTTACCTTTTATTACTTTAGGATCAAAAATACTTCCATATGGAAATTATATAGACCAATTATATGGATTCGCCAAGTAATCTGCCGCTGTTTCACTTGCACCTCCTACAGTTGCAAGTTAATTTCACTAAGTTAGTAGCCAAGTTGAATAAACTACCAATTATCCTGCAAACATTTTACCCATCTCTCAGCTGCACCAGCTCCAAATATCGTTTCTTCTTTACACCAAGCAAATAAAAAATCTTCACCAATAATATAGAAATTAAAATTATATGTATTTTTAAAAATTCTTGACAAATCATCAAAACTTTTAAAATTAAATATTTTTTTACAGTAATAAAAATCAAAAAATATATATAAATCTTGTTTTTTAGGATTACAAAACTCAAAAAGCCGTTCCATTTGAGAAGCTCCCATAGGTAAATGTGCACCCTCTGTCTCTTTTTTTAATTCCTGCCATAGTTCAGAATCATTTAAAGCAGGCGGTTTCCTAAAATATTTTTCAAAAACTTGAACATAAAAATTCTCACTTTTACTAATATCTAGCTCACTATAAAAAATGTTTAATTCCTCAGCTACTTCAAAAAAATCTTCAATAAAAAAATCTTCACCTTTTAACATAGATAAATCACTCTTTAAAAATTGTTTATCGAACTTTTTCTTTAGATCGATTAGCAGAAACATCATCTAACAAAATATGACCCACTACACTTTTCTCACCTTTTCCTGAAGTCTGCCAACCTACATGCGGCACCGCTAAAGTACCCTTACCATCATGGGCAACATCTACACTTACTTCTGCTCCCTTATATTTACTCCCAAGTATTGTTCTATATTCAATTAGCACAAGGAGCTAGGGCATTGGCTGCAACTTGAATATCTGTTTGTCCATCAAGTGCCCCCTGTGACTGCCATGGTCACTGCATTCAGTGCCCGACTCTTATCTCCGCCCTACCCCATTGCTGGGTTACCGCTTTTTCATTTGCAAGCACAGCGTCATAAATACCATATTGTGCTAAGTATTGATCTCTCTCTGCCGCAGTTTTCCTCTATCTAATAGTTAGATTATAAATACTACTACTGCATCTTTAACTCGACTTATAAAAAAGCCTATCTAAAATTGATAGGCTTTTTATACTAGAATGAAATATTCAGGCTATTTTTTATTTTTCTCCTTCAATTTTACCCGTTTCTCCCACTCCTCAAAAGGAATGTTATATTCATCTAGCTCTTCTTCTTTCAAATCACTAACTGCCTTCATATATAATCCAGGCCAATGATCTTCTTCTGAAATATAGGCAAATTCTATATTAAATTTCCCTTCCTCTGTTAAAGTTAATTTATAGTTAGTCCATTTTTCTTTAAAAACATCCAAAGATCTCAATTCATCAATTAATATACATATTTTATTTTCAATTTCATAAGCACGTTCACCGAAAGGAAATGTCTCAATTTTCCCATTTTTAAGAAGCCATTTTGCCCCACCTGAAAAATGCTCAGGATAAATATCTCCTGTAAAATATATTACAGTTGCATCTTCAGGCATTATAGACCATAAAAGTTCACCTATTTTTTGATATATTTCTTGATCTTTCATAAACTATTTTCCTGTAGCAGTTCCAGTGAGGCTACTTCAAGAATTATTTTCCGATACAATATAATCCTCATACTCCCATTGAAAATACCTTGATAGTTTAAATGAAATATCATTCCAATCATTTCCATCACACTTATCAATATATTTATTAATAATATTTAATATTTTTTCAAAATCATAATCTCTTACCAACAACACATGTCTAATAATTTTATTTTCAAACACATCATTTGAAATTAAATACTCAGGACTACAAACAGTAATATCAAAAAAATCTACCCCTTCTTCATTTTCAAGACCAATAGCACAAGTAAAAGTAATATAAATATCACTTCGTTCTATTGGCATATACTCATATGGATTTTCATGTGACCAATCAATTGACTTCAATATAGCTTTCATAATCAACCTATTGCTTAATAATATCTAAATGTGCATTACCAACTTTAACAGACTTTCCATAACTATTTATTTCAAATGTTTCAAAATTAGCTTGAATTCCTGTTGACGTAAATTTTTAATTTTGTTTCTCTATTAGATGATCATTATGATCGCTATCTATTCGGCCAAAAATCTTTCAAGCAATAAAAAGCATGTCAATTTAGACATGCTTTTTATTTTCAAATATTAATACTTAATATTAATTTTCATCATAGATAAACTTAGTATGTGCCTTGCCATGTTTATCTAAACTAAGAGTAAACTCTTTCCAACTCCCCCCTGTATGGGTAACCATTAAATCATGTAGCTTTATAATTAATTCATTGACCCTATAATCAGGGTCATTTAATAATGCATAATTAACATTATCTTTATCAATATATGCAAATTTTGACCCTATTGATAAAGACCCATCATCAGAATCCTTATAATAATCAAATACGCATTCTAAAGAGTCATATGAGGTAGAGACACTGTCATGCATTATTTGCAATAAACTATTTAAGATTTCTGTTTGTTGATTAATACTCATTTCTCACCTTTTATTTTGAAGACATATTTAGGAAATCTTTAGTCTGTGGTACACCACCAATATTGTAAGTTACTCGAAGTGAGTCGGGCCTTGCATTTGATGAGGTAGATCTATTGAATTTGATAGTCACATTATCTACTTTAGTGCCTTTTTCTAATGCATTTCGAATCTCATTTTCCCACTTTTTATATGCAGAATTGTTAAAATTTCCATTTTGTGGAAAAAGATTAAATCGATCACATGTTCCCCCTAAAGAACAAGCCTGAGCATGCCCACCGACATCACCCGTTACGCCCTCTTTTCCAGCAGCAGTCTGACGACTATCACGTGGTATTTTATTCAATGTTGGTTGAAAACTTAATTCCTCAACATAACCATGGGCATTAGTTTTAAACTCAGTACCATTATCCAACTTTACATGACTATTTGCTGGAGGGTTATTAAGAATATCATACTCTTTTGTTCCTTTTTTAGCCTGATTAGCTTTAATATTAATAACTTTAGGTGTCGTTTTAGGCGGTAAAGAAAAACCATTAGTCTGAACATTTAAACTTGGATCAAAATCAGCCTTAAGCTTAATCGTCTTAGAAGCATCAATAACAATCTTACCACCTTTCTTCGCAACCGTGACTGTCCCTGCACTGACTAGCCCTGATAATGTATTGAGTGCGAGTGCCATATCAGCTTCACCCAACTTTTCAAACTCTGCTGGTGTGTCACCCACAGCATTGACTTTAGCGATTGTTTTTCCGGTATCGATTATATCTCCAGGAACTTGCTTTAAGCCCTCATATATTGCTTTAGCTGTACCTGCTGGATCATTTTTTATCGCCTCATAGACCTCTTTAGGAACATTCGGTAAATTCTTTAGATCATTAACAAATTTAGCAACAGCTCGATCTTTACCTTTTTGATATGCAGCGGTCTGAGCTACGTCTAAATTTTTATATTGCTGCTGGCACTCTGTTCCCCAACAAGTTAATAAATGTTTAATATCTTGCTTAATAGATGTTTTATTATTCTCTATTGCATTTTGCCCAATCACACCCGCCAACTGTGCATTCGATGCTGAATCACCCACTGTTCCACCAACAACTGCACCAATCGCTGCCGTTAAATCTCGAATACCTGATTTAACATTTTCTGGTAATAGATTTGCATCAAACTTACCTGTTTCAGGATTAATCGCTGTCTTGCCATCATTGTATTGATTTGCGAAGTAATCCGCTGCTGCTTCACTTGCAACTGCTGCACTACCACCCGCTGCAGGGTTGCCTCCATTTAAGTAAGCTAGCGTTGCACCCAATATTGCATGACTCGCTAATTGAGCAGCTTTGTTCTTGTCTTCACCATGTTCAAATTGTGAACCAATCAGATTCGCCGCATAAGGTGCAAGTGCATTGGCTGCAACCTGAATATCAGTTTGCCCACCAAGTGCGCCTGTGACTGCCATAGTCACTGCATTCAAGGCTCGACTTTTGTCTCCGCCCATACCCCAAGCTTGATTCATATCACTAGCTTTTGCATAGTCAGGTGAATATTGACGTAGATATTCCTCTTGCTTCGCTGAATCAAGGCTTTGGTAATACTTCAGCGCATCACTATCTAACCCTAGTTGATTAAGTATATTTTGCTTTTCAGCATTTTTTGCTTTTTCCGCCTGTTGTTGCTGATTCTGACTATACGTTCTTGTTGCAGCTGCAATCGTAGAAGTCGCATCTGCTACTGTTTTTTGCTTATCTAAAATAGTTTGTAAGTTCGGTAAAGTCTCAACCGCTCTATTTGCTGTCGAGGCGTCGCTATGAATACCCAATTGCTCAACCGTAGTTGACTTGCCACCAACCTTAATATTACCTGCACTTAAAGTAGCATATGTCGTACTGCTGTCTTTGTCAGACTCATGTTGCGGTAAGCTTGGACTAAAGCTGGTTGCATTACGCCAGTTATCATTGTTAGTTGGTGTTGGTGCTTTGCTATCTCCAGTCTTACCTTTACCCAGACTTGTACCACCAGATAGGCTAACTGTAGTCGCATCGTACTGGCTTTGGTTCTCGATATTGCTAAAAGTTAAACGGTTCGTGGTCAGATCATTTTTATCTTTAGTTGCAGTCGAAACAATTGCACCGCCTTTTAAGTCAACACTATCTGCTTTTACATGGTAACCACCATTTCCAGCAAATAATCCAGACTGCTGCTTAACGCTATTGGAATCACCCGAGGCTTTGCTACTACTAAAATTACCAGATGCCTGCCAAGCTGTACCAAACGAAGCTTGCAAGCGACCACCTGCTCCAGTTTGTTTGGTATTTTGCTCAACAGTGTCTTGTAAACTTTCAACTTTAAGCTGACCACCTACATCGGCATCAATACGGTCTGCTTTTGCCTGTGCTCCACGTAGAGTGGTGTCACCTTTACTGGTTAAACTGATATTTTTTGCATCCAAAGTCGTTTGGTTATGGGTTTTACTGTCTAAATGATTACTACCTTTACCAAAACCAGCCTCACCATAAATGTAAGCACCCGTCTGCGCCCCGACAGAGACACCCACCCCCACACTCAAGCCCGCATTACTGTTTTTACCATCAGCTTTATTTTGGCTTTGACCAGACTCCAAAATAATATTTTTTGAAGAATCTAGATTGATCTTATCTTCTGCTTTTACCTGTGTATTTTGAAGATGAATATCGCCATGAGTACTGGTTAAGTTGACATTGCCGCCAGCTTTTAAGTTATTTTGTTGCGAAGTGGCATAGCTGCTATTTTGCTGATTTTTATTGGTACTAAAGCCAATGCCAGATTCAGCTTTAAATAGTGCACCACCTTTAATATCACTATAGGTTTGGTAACCCTGCGCACCCGCTGCAACAGCTTGTAAGGCTTGTGTACGGTCATCTGCTTTACTGTTTTTCGCTTTATCCGCTGCATTCAATAAGTCAATCAGCGGTGAACTCACACGACTAAATTGTCCGATTTTTAAGTCTTTGCTATTTTCAGATGAGCTACCCGTGTCATGGCCTTCTAAAACCTGAATGTCTTGCGCCTTAATATTTAAATCTTTCGCAGCAACAACGTCAGCAACTTGTTGGGTATATTGACGGCCTGCCTGAATATTGACATTGCCTTCTAAACTGCCCACTTGACTGCGTTGCTGTTCAACACCTTTACTATTGCTTTGGCTCTGACCATTCATATAGCCATAGAACTGCTCCGTATCCGAAATCTGCGCACTACCAATACCTTTGTTTGAACTCTGCTCACTTTGGCTTTGGCTGTTCTGGCTCGATTTGATATTGATATCACGAGCAGCATTAAGGTTCACATCACCTTTTGAGGCAACTGAACTACCGATAATATTAATATCGCCTTCCCCAGTTTGTAGGGTTGTTTTTCCACCCACCGAAAGCTGGGTTCCTGTCGTTTGAGTACTACGACCATCACCTTGGTTTTTGTTTTTGAATGTTCCAGCAGGTGCAGCCCAATCACGGTTATCAATACTAAAACCACTTTGTTTACGGTCAGCAGTTTGCTCTGAATGACTCTCTGCAATACCCAGATTAATATTTTCCTTAGCATGCAATAATGCATCGCCTTCGGCAGAAAGCTGCGCACCTTGGCTATTAATACTTCCTTCTGTTGCAATAATATTTAAATTGCCTTTGGCTGTCGCTTGGGTGACTACAGCTTGAGTATTGGATGTATGACTGACCTGATTTGTTTTATTGCTACCTGCTTGAATGGTTACTGGTGTCATCGCTGCCATAGACGCTTTTCGTACAGCTTCACCTTGAGCCATCACCTGACCAACGGCGCTATCCGAGAATTGACCATTGTTCATACTGTTTTTGTAAGCAGATGCGGCAGCCATAGCTGGAGAATAGGTCACGCCAACCGAAACGCCAGATTGTTTGCTATGAACTTCTGAATGTTGCTCATCGGTTGCATATGCTGAATTTAAATTAACATTTGCGCCTTTTAGATTGAGGTCTTTTCCTGCATCTAAAATAGCTGCTTCAGTGGTCAAATCTTTACCAGCAATAATGGTCGTATCACCTTTTTGGCTACGAACTACACTTTGAGTTAAGGTTGTAGATTTTCCATCCTCTTTTGTATTTAAACTAGATTTTGCATAGCCTACACTTGCCACACCATCTGAAAGGCTCGCTTTAAATCCTGACTTTTTGACAGTCTGCTCTTGTTGATTAGCATATTGATTTTCCGCAGCCACAATATTGACATTTTCTTTGGCCTGAATCTGAGTCAACTCATTCGAAACCACCTGACTACCACGAATATTGATATTATTTGCATCGAGTAGAACTTTTTTACCGCTGATCGTACTTGCTATCGCTTCACTAGGTTGATCATGAGTAAATCCAGTATCTGTCTTACTGCCTAAAGTTCCTTTATGTTTCTCATACCACTGTCGATCAAACTGGCTGGTCTTACGACCCTCCTCAATATCTAACTGATTAACTGCGGAAAGTTGAGTTGTTCCTTGTTCGCTATTTAAACCGGAACCTTGTACTTTGATGTTTTGTCCATTTAATAATAATGAGCCATTGCTATTCAGCTGACTACCGACATCCTGCATTTTCTGGCTAGTCGCATGATTTTGTGCATCACGGTAAGTTGTAAGTTTATAACCCGTTTTTACTGTGCCAATGTCAACATTACCTACCGTATTGATCACTGTGGCACCATTGCCATTATTGAGTTCAGCAGCTTTAAGAACCGTATTTCCAGCTACGTCAACAACCAGTGTTGCTTTATTCGGTTGAATCTTATTACCACTACCTACATAAAGCCCTGCAACACGGTCCACTCCTGTTGTGCTTGAACCAAAACCACCTACCTGTGTTGTCGATGTTCTTGTTGTAGTTTCAATTTTAAGATTACCACCGACTTTAACCGCCATTGCATCTTTGGCACTGATTTGACCTCCAATATTATTGAGGTCTTTTTTCGTGGTGATATCAACGGTATTGCCTTGTATACGGCCCATCAGGTTATTAATATTATTTGCAGTAATCTGAACAGCTTCTCGTCCAGCAATGGTTGAACCATTCAGTAAGTCGCCGTTTAACTTAAAGTTAACGCTATTACCCGTAAGTAAAGAACCGTCTCCTTTTAAGTCTCCTACACGAGCTTTTACATAGACTTGCGGAACAAGCGCTTTTGTTTTCGTTCCATCTTGTAGAGTCACATCTTTTTCAACTAACCAGACAATATCACTGGTCAATTGCGCAATTTGCGTAGCACTTAAAGCAATACCAGGACGCAAGCCATATTGTTTGGCAAAAGTCACCCCGTTATTCATTAAGGCTTTATATTGTTCCTCATCGGATCCATAACCTTCCAAGAAACGATAACCAGTCAAATTAGCTATCTGGTCTTGCACCATTCGCTGCTCATAAAAACCATCTCCTAGACGTTTTTGTTGCAGTGCAGGGTCAAGTCCTAAAGCATTCAGCATATAATCTGAAGATAACCATTGGTTGTAATTGGTAAAGTTCGGATCAGTCTCAATGATATAGCCCGCTTTACTATCCGCTCCTGTTCTATACAAGGCATTATTCGCAACTTTAATATTGTTGTTATTAATGGTACGAATTTCGAGTTGCTCCCCAGTACCCGCTTGATTTGGTGCAGTGGCCTGATCAGAAGTCGAAGCACCTGAAACTTGAGAAGCTTTTTGACCTTGTAATTGGTCCAAAACAGAGATTTGAGTGGTATTGTCTTTGAGTTGAACGTTAGCCGAGTTCCCATTTTGCCCTGAAGTTTGAACATCTGTTTTTACAGAAGTCTGACTGGCTGCTTGTAAATCCTTGTTTTGTGCAGCACCTGCTTGCTCAACTACAGTAGTATTATCTGCATCACTTAAACCATTAACCTGAGTTGTGTTGGTCTGTGCATTCTTGATTGGGCCACTAGCACTCTTAGAAACAGCCGTAATATCTTGATTCGTTTGGTTCAGCTCATAATGATCGGCGACTTGACCTATCGGCACATCAATTGTTGTTTCAGTTGAAACTTCAAAAGGTCCTTCCCAATCACCCTCATGTTCCCAATGTTTAAATATTGTTCCCTGATCTACAACCTTTCTAGTCCCTTTTATGCCATTATCTGAAACAATGGCGCCTCCCAAATTAATCAGCTCTCCTCCAGCTAAAATTTGGCTCTTATCATTAAACACCTGGGCACCACTTAGATCCAGATTTCCGCCTGCTTTAATTTGACCCGGAGCCGATTCAAGGGCTTTGGTTTCATAGGTAATTTCACTATAGGTATATCTTATCCAGTCTTCAAACCAGTTACCACCATCATACTGGCCATCAAAGGTACACCAGGCATTACAGAATTTTTCTAGGCCATCTATACGTGATACTTCAACATTATCATCGGTTATAAAATGCTTATTAATATTATTAATCTGGGCGGCTGATAAGCGCATATTGCCAAGTGACTCAATCGTTGCACTTTCATTATTAATGATAGTAGCTTGACCAATCGCTTTACGGTTTTCATCTAAAGCACCGCCTAAATATAAGTTTGCAGCACTGAATATAAGTGCCTGACTCGCATAGTCTTGTGTGTTAGCCAGATTATTTAATACACCTACACCGAGGTTCATGTCCCCTCGTGAAGCAATAACTGGAGCCTTACCTTGAGCATCTGGCAAGTTATTTAAAGTGTTAGCGCTAATCGCAAGATCTGTACCATAGATACGACCGGTACCTCGGTTATTTACAGTATTTGCTTTTAGTGTAGTGTAATCCCCGTTAATCAGCCCAGTGTTATTAATCTCGTCTTGGGCTTCAATTTGTGTATCGTGACTTTCAATCTGAGCATTGCTATTGTTAGTTATATTGGCTGCATTTAATTTTAAGATATTGCCAGCATTAATTTTTCCATCGTTGGTAATATCCGAAGTTGTACTTAAGCTCAGATTTTTATTCGCTTGTAATTGTCCTTCTTGAGTCTGCTTAAAGCTTTCTTTCAGCGTAATATTCGCATCACCCAAACTTGCAATATGACCATCACCCGTAAGCGATTGAGCTGTAATATTTAAATTCTCACCTGATAGTAATTTGCCTTTTTGGTTATTAATAACTAGCTGATCACCTTGTAAATTTAGCTGTTTAACGGCGCTGATTTCACCAGATTGGTTGTTCAACTGCCCGCTAACATTAAGTACAGCATTTTGGTTACTACGGATTGCACCAGACTTGTTATTCAAAGTTTGGGTGCTCAAGTTTAGATTACCAGCATCAATACCTTGAACAGACGTACTATCACTAGTTAAGGTATTTTGGTTATCTAACTGCTGAGTTACAAGATCTAGCTGCCCCATGGCCATGATATGGCTATCTGGATCTGTTGCCACCAATTTACCTTGGTTATTGATCTGCTCAATGGTCAGCTGCATATCACCCATCGACAAAATCTGTCCAGACTGGTTATTTAGTAGTTGTTTTTGACCTATCCCTTGTAATTTCAGATTTTGGGTTGCAAGCAATGTTCCTTTATTGTTGATAACCTGATTTGCACTTAAATCTAAATTTTGTCCACTTGCAATGTAACCCTGTGTATTATCGACGGCATTTAGATTTTTTAAAGTAAGATTGCCTTGGCTAAGTAATCCACCTTGTGTACCGCTATTGGTATTCACTAGATTCTGACCATTGGTATCAAGTACAAGTGATGTTTTCGCCTGCACAAGACCCTGATTATTATTAAATAGACCAGATAAAATCGAAACCTGATCTGAGCTGATCATACCTTGCTGGTTAGTGAATGCCTGTTGTTGGCTATCTATATTTATCGCTTTTAATGATGTAATTTTGCCTAACTGGTTATTAACCCCACCTGCTTTAACATCAATTACGCCAGATGACTGTAATGAACCTGATTGATTATTTAAAAGTGAAGAACCTGCATTAATATTTAATGCACCATTCACACTGCCAATTTTACCTTTGGTGTTATTTAAACCATTGCTATTTAGCGTAAGTTCCTGACCTGCCGCTACAACACCTGTTTCATTATTCAAGAGACCTTCGCTTTGTAAGGTTGTACTACCTTGTGCATTGATTTGCCCTGATAATGAGTTATCAATGGATGCAGCTATCACGGACATATCTTGTCCAGATTGAATAATACCGCCTTGGTTTTGTAATGCTTGCGTACCTGCTTGAACAGTTAAATTACCCTGAGTTGCCAGCTTCCCTTGATTGTTAATCAAACCTTGACTATGGATATTGAGGTTTTCATCAGCAACAATTGAACCTTGGGTATTATTAATATTTTTTTGGCTGTTTAAATCGATTTCACCCAGAGCGCTGAAGTGTCCAGCTGTATTATCTACAGATAAGGCTTTTGCCGTTAAATCAGTTTTTGCCTGTAATACGCCAGACTGATTGGTGAGAGCCTGATCCCCAGCATCAATAACTAATCCGCCTTGGATACTACCAATCTGTCCCTGATTATTATTCAAACCCTGACTGCTCAAAGTTACATTTTGGTTTGCAACCAAAGTACCTGATTGGTTATTGATAAGCCCGGCACTCATGATATTTAGTGCATCCTGTGCACTGATTTGCCCTTGCTGACTGTTATCTAAAGAATTTACTTTCAGGTTCAAACCAGCACCACTTAGTAACTGGCCTGCTTGACTATTATCCAATGCCCCATTGATCACTAGATCTAAAGCTGAACCACTGCCTGACTGAATCGTTCCAGCCTGATTAGTTAAATTTTGACTTGTAATTGTAGTATGAGCATTCGATGCAATTTTTCCGGCTTTGTTGCTGACGTCACCCGTGCTTTTAATTGTATTATCGCTGAGCGCAAGAATAGTACCTGAATCATTATTTAAACCACCACTTGTGATTTTCAGACTCGTTCCTGCTTGAAGCGTACCTGAAGTATTTAATAATTTTTCTTTTTTAGCATCAATGGTTAATGAACCCTGAACGCTACCAATTTGCCCACTTGTATTATCCAAGCCCTGACTTTGGATAGAAACGTTCTGATTAGCGGCCATTACCCCAGTTTGGTTATTAATCGCTTGTTGCGATAAAACAGTTAAGGTATCTGTAGCATTAATTTGACCTTTATTACTGTTATTTATCGAACCTGCTGTAATTTTTGCAGTATTACCCGTCAGTTTACCGGACTGACTGTTATCTAATGCACCATTGATATTTAAAGTAAGATCAGCATTTGTCTCAATTGAACCTCCTTGGTTATTCAGACTTTGCCCCGTAATTTCTATCGCATCGCCACTTTGAATTTGCCCTTTAAGGTTATTTAATTTCTGAACTTTTAATGCCAAATGTTTTTGAGCAAAGATAAGACCAGACTGATTATCTAAATTTTGAGCGCTTAAAGTCAGATCTTGAGCAGCAAGTATTTTACCTGCTTGATTATTCAAATCGCCTAAACCAGCATCTAATGAGATATTGCCCTGAACACTACCAATTTGTCCTGCATTATTGGTCAAACCTCGACTCTGTGTAGTCACATTTTGTTTAGCAATGATTTGTCCAGAGGTATTGTTAATATCTTTATGACTACTTAAAGCAAGTGAGCTTTGGCTATTTATGAGTCCAGAGTGGTTATTAATCTGGTCAGCACTTACAGTTAAATCTTTTTCGGCTTGTAGAGTTCCAGAAGTATTATTAACTACACCAGATCCTGCATTAATCGCTACAATGCCTTGACTACTACCAATTTGACCACTGCTATTGTCTAGGCCATTAGAAGTAATGCTGACATCTTGATTCGCTACAATTTTGCCCGACTGGTTATTAATAATCCCTAAACTGGTCAGAGTTAATGCATTTTGTGCAGAAATGAGTCCACTTAAATTATTATTAATAGAACCTGCTTGAATACTGCCATTCTGTCCTGCGTAAATTTTTCCTGATTGACTATTATCGAGTAAGCCTGCCACCTCAAGTTGTACATCATAATTAAGTGCAGAACTTAATTGTCCTCCTTGATTATTCAGGATAGTTGTTTTTAGCTGCAAACCTGACTGGCTCTGTATCAGACCTAATTGGTTATTCATTTGGTCTTTAATAGCTAAGGTAAGCGGTGTTAACGTGCCACGCTGAACCATCTGACCTTTTTGATGACTTAAACTATTTGCAGAGAGATTGATTTGATCTGCGGACGTAGTCGCGCCATCCAATACAGCTTGTCCAGCATCAACAAACAATTGCCCATTCGTTAAAATCTGACCTTGTGTTCCTTGTAATTGATCAGCAGTGATATTCAGTTGCTGATTCCCTGCATGGATAATCTTTCCAGCTTCATTATTCAGAGCAGATGTATTCAGGTTAATTGAAGATGCATTACTGCTAATTTCTCCTGCTTTGTTATTTAAGCCGTTTACAAAATTTAGAGCAAACTCATTGTTCCCAGTATGCTGAATTTTGCCTTGACTATTATCAAGTTGCTTGGCAGTCAGCACTACATTTTTAGCACTTAATTGCCCTTGCTGATTATTAATAAGATTTTGGCTAGCCAACTTGAGTTGATCTTGGGCAACTAGGCTTCCAGTTTGTGTGGAGATACTACCGGCCGTGCTACCTAGCTCAATATTCTGTGCCTGCAATTGACCTTTTGCTGCATCAATATTGCTTTGGGCTTGTACTTTTAAATTACCGCCAGCTAAGGTTTGTCCATGTAAACCCGCTTGATCCGCCTTAATTGACACATCACCAATGTTAGCGATTTTACCTTCACGATCTAGGCCCGCAGCAATCAATCCACCTACGCTGTGCTCTAAAATTGAACTAGTAATCTGGATATTTTTTCCAGCTGCCAAAGTGCCAACATTCTGGATATTTTGTCCTGTAACTGTTAAGTCCTGATCTGCATAAACATTGCCCGTGTTTTTAAGTTGATCATGCTGTAATTTTACTGATTTAGCTTGGATCTGGCCTTCAGTATTATCAAAATGCTGGGCAGTACTTTCTAAATTTTGCTGAGCTGTAATAGACCCCTGGTTGTTATTAACACTCACATGTTTCTGATTAATTTGATCTGCAACAATTTGTCCAGCTGTATTATTAAGTGATTGGCTATCTAAGTTTAAATTGGTTTTAGCCTGAATGAGTCCCTCAGTATTATCAATCGCTTTATTTGCTTTAATATTTACAGATTGATTTTCTGAGTAGACAACACCCGACTGGTTCTTCAAATCACTTGCAGTAACGTTGACATTTGCTCCACTAGCAATTTGTCCATCGACATTATTCAACTCACCAGTTGTGGCTAAATCAAGCTGTCCAATTGACTGGATTTTTCCGCCTTTATTGTTAGCAGACTGACTTTGAATATTGAGCGTGCTATTAGATGCAAGTTCCCCTTGTTGGTTAGTAAAACTTGAGGTTTGGATATTGGCACTTTTAACGGTAAGTTGACCTTGGTTATTATTAAAAGTGTTCCCTTTAATATTAATAGCACCTAAATTAAGCTGACCACCTTGGTTATCTAAACCATTTTGGCTGTCTAAATCTACACCACCATTGGCAACAATTGCACCTTGGTCATTATTTAGTACATCTGACACATGGATAAAACCAGTATCGTAAGTTTTTGGCGTTGTATCTACTGGTGTAACAACACCTAAACTCCCACCATCTTTAGATGGATCTGTTGGGGTCGTCGGAACACTTCCTCCTGTAGATCCCCCCGTACTGCCACCAGTATTGCTCTTAGCAATTCCGATTTTACCGCCAAGGTTAGTCATCGTCCCCGATTTTAAATCAAGACCTTGTAAACCTGTCTGTTCGATAGAACCACTATTTTTTAGATTTTTAGAGTTAATCGCTATTCGAGCAGCATTCAATGTACCGCTATTAGTAATATTATTCTGATTTTCAAGATGTAACTCATCTGCACTACTTATTAAGCCAGAGTTATTTAGATTTTGACTTGTTATAGAAACTTGAGAAGTTGCGCTACTGACATTACCTGTATTCTGAATGTTTTGAGCTTTCAGTTGTATCTGATCTTTATTTGCAATTAGATTACCATTATTGACCAGATCACCATTTGCATTCAGGGTAAGAGTACTTTGTGTACTGTTAATCGAACCAGCATTACGCACACCTAACCCTTGCTCTGTACCGATCAGAAAGATTTTTCCAGCATACATTCCACCGAGCTGGCCTACATCTAAGGCAAAGTTCGGCTGAGGTGTAGATGTTGACCCTGTAGTTGCTTTAATTTGAGGAGTCACTTGGTCTTTGACTTGAATATCATTTTGCCCAAGTACCGTACTCAGTTCATTAGCATATAGCCCCGCATTGACTTTTAAGGCCCGCGCATAAATATCTGTATAAGGTGTTAAGCTTCCATTTAAGCCTTTACCTTCAATCGTGACTTGACCTTCGCGAACACGAAATGACTCAAGATAACCTTGATTCATGACCGCTTGGCCCGTGGTTAAGGTAAAACGGTCTGCGTTAATCACACCACAGCCATCACAAACCAACCCTGAAGGGTTTGCAATGACGACTTGAGCCTGTTTTCCGGCAACTTCAATATAACCTTTAAGTTGACTTGGGTTACTGCTATTTACCTCGTTCAAAATAACTTTGGCTTCACCGTTTGCAAGCCATGGATTGCCTTGTACCCAACCACCCAACTGGGTTTGAGTGTTATTACGTGAGTTATTTAGAATGGCGCCTTCTTGACCAACATCAAACTGTGTATAGGTATTCCGCGAAACGCCACCCGCGCTTGGCGTCTGAATATTGACCTGAGTTGTTCCATTGGCACTATTTAAAATAGTAGGCTGCTGCGATGTAGGAGCACCTTTATCGGCAACAATCTGAGTTCCTGCAACACTACTCATTGGCAAGCTGATCACCAATGCCCCTAAACAACCAATAACGGCAAAGTTAAGCGGATTTAGTTTTTTATAATGAATAGGTGAAACAAAAGACGTCACCGAATCTGTTTCCATTGTTCCCTGACTTTGTCCTGCTTGCTTCGTTTTGCTTTTTACAATCTCGGCAACAGCAATAAACATACCGCGAGCATGACTAAAAATAATACGATAACGGTTCTTATTCATTTTAAAATCTCACTAAATCTTTTTTTAATACAACCATTTGTGTTCTTAAACTTTGAACTTAAATTAATAGGTCCAGTTCACGCTAAATCCAGTCGTGTAATCATCCGTTTCGAAGTGATTTGGCTTTTTCAACGGGGCTCCGACAAAAGCGTCATAATTCAAATGCAAAGGGGAAATTTGTCCACGCAATCCAACCACTGCACCTAACAAACTGGTACCCGGTAAAGGGTTTGGATAATGCGCGGTTTTTCCACCCACTTCTCCATAATCAATACCTGCATACCACGAATGTGGTTTATTCATGATTGAGCCACTCAATTCATTGCGAACTAAAAAGCCATTATCTGCCAACAAAGTTTGCTCACCGTCAAAACCTCTTACGGTATAACGGTTTCCAATCGAGAATCGGTCTTGCGGTGTCAAAGGTTTATTACTGTGCTGGGTACGCCATTCTGCAAGATATTGAAGGTTCTGTTGCCCTACTTTAAAAGGGACTTGTAAACTGGCATTGGCCTGTAAAATCCCTACATGTGTATAAGCTTCACCAAAGTTTTCTTCCGGTGCTCTCATTGCATTAAGCCAGCCTGTGCCCCGCTTATAAGTCACATTACCGCTTAATGTTGCATTAGAAAAATATTCGGTATGATCGAGACTTGCTTTCCATCCCGCCGTTTTTCGGCGTTGTACTTCTACTTCGACATCATTAATATAGTTTTGTGATTCACGGTACCAACCCCCAAAACCTACAGCTGTTTTACGGTGTGCATCACGATAAATAATTCGGGACAAATCTGCATTAATGAGTTCGCTTTTACCACTATATTGATAGGTCTCACTGCTTCCAGCGACTGTTTGCAAATAGTTAGAGCGGCTATAACTCGTTGAAAACAACCAATAATCAAATGGGATGGTATAACTTGCATAAAAGCCATCTGTACCATGCTTACCAGAACCGCTACCCCCTAAGTCATGGTTATAACTAACATAAAACAAATCGTTTAAAGTCAACACATGGTCAAGTGACAAGGTCGCTGTACCTTGGTACTTTCCAGTAGCATCAGAACCTGAATCATCAATTCCTACATGTAAGCGATAGGGCTTAGCCTGTTGCCATGCAAGAATCACATCACTATAGCCCGGTTCATTTTTTTGTTCTGCGGGTTGCATTTTAAAATCAGCCTCAACCGTAGGTACTCGTTTAAAGTTTTCTAAACCCTGCTCCATATCACGGATATTTAGAAGCTCGCCCGACTTCATTGGTAAAGCATTCCACAAATGAGCACGTTTAGAAGTACCCTCATTAAACTTAATCTGATCAACTCGGCCAGGAATAACACGAACACGAACCGCACCAGATGCAATATTTTGCTGAGGAAGTAGCACACGTGTTGTGACATAACCATCTGCAATAATTTTGTTTTGAACGAGATCAAGTGCCTGATTGAGGCCATTTACCCCTAAACAACGCCCAATAATATTGTTCTTGCCAGTCGTAATCACATTAAAATCTGATATGAATTGATCGGCTAAATCACCTTCTAAAAGTATTTTTTTAATTGCAAAACAAGGAGTTTCACTATTAGAGCGTAAATATTGTAATTGCTGAGCTGAAATTTTATTTTGTTCTTGCCCCAAATTGACGTTCACATTGGGTTGAATTTGTTTTTCTAGTGTAGTGTCGCGTTGTTGTTGACGGTTAGACTGCTCACCCTGAATTTTTTGCCGTATTGCTTCATCAGGATTTGCTGCAAAGCTTAAACCTCCCATAATCGATAAACAGATAAATAAGGCACTTTTATTAAATTTGTTATAGTTCACCATAAGCAGGCAATCCGTGATTCATATCAACTTAATTACATTTTAACAAAACCTTAACAAAGTGGAAGCACTTTTTATACAGATTTGTCTGTATAAAAATCCTATTTAATTAACAGATTAATTTTTCTAGAAATACTTATAAAACTGACAGAGTATAATTAATATTCAAATGCTCCGTGTTTAGTGAACTGATTTTTCTTCATTCCCTTTAAAATTATCTCTTATTAAAATTTTCCTTTAACGCATTGATTAAGATATTTAATAAAGGTGCTTGCTCACGTCTATGAGGATAATACAGGTGATAAGGTTCATAGCTATGTCGCCAGTCCTTTAGTGTTTCTTCTAACTCACCACTTTCAATATAAGGTTGAACCATATCAATAGGTAAATAAGCGATTCCTACACCACTTCTTGCTGCTTGAAGCACTGGAGATAAGGTTGTAAAAATAACTTTAGCGTTAACGGTAACTGTCTGAGTTTTACCTTGTTTGGTAAATTGCCAACGATAGAGTTCACCATGCGTGGGTAATCTTAAATTAATACACTGATGTTCAACTAAATCTTTTGGTTGCTTAGGGTGACCATAACGAGCCAAATATTCTTTGGTAGCAACCGCTAACATTTGTATGGGCTCACTCACCTGTAAAGCGATCATATCTTTAGAAACCAAACCGCCTCTTCGAAGTCCTGCATCAAAACGTCCTTCTACAATATCAACAAGACCATAGTCAGAAATGATTTCTACTAAAACTTTAGGAAACTGTTGAATTACTTTTTCAACTGCTGGCCATATAACACTTTGGATTCCATATTCATCTGCACTAATACGTAATGTTCCTGCTGGATCATTTTTTAAAGCACTGATTTGATTTATGCCATGCTCTATTTCTTGTATTGCAGGTTGAAGCAAATTGAGTAGATATTCACCCGCTTCTGTAGGCGCTACGCTTCTGGTGGTTCGTGATAATAGTTTTATGCCAATTCGGTCTTCTAAGTTGCGCAGTGTTTGGCTAATTGCTGACTGGGATGTCCTGAGTTTTGCAGCCGCCCGCGTGAAACTTCGTTCTTGAGCAACGACCATAAAAGTGTGCAAATCGTTTAAATTTTCTTTCATTATTTATAAGTATTCAATATAAGTGCTATCTAATTATAGTGGATTATCATAATAAATCACTACAGGTATATTGATTTCATCGACCTAGTTTCTCTTTCGGAGATAAGATGATGAAAACTGTAAGCTTCAAAAATAAAAACATCGATGTTTCTGCAACTATTCGTTTTCCAAAAGATTTTGATGAAAACAAAAAATACGCAGCGATTGTATGTGCTCACCCCATTAGTAGTTGTAAGGAACAAACTGCTGGCAGCATCTATGGTGAAAAACTGACTGAAGCTGGTTTTATAACGTTAGCGTTTGATGCATCGTATCAAGGTGCTAGCGGTGGTGAACCGCGCTTTCTTGAAGACCCTGCAACACGTGTTGAAGATTTCCGCTGTGCAGCGGACTATTTAACAACGCTTACTTATATTGATGAAAACCGTATTGGTGTATTAGGTGTATGTGGTGGCGGTGGTTATGCGGTTAATGCGGCTATGACTGAACGCCGTTTTAAAGCGGTGGCGACTGTTGTAGGCGCAAATTATGGTCGTCTCATGCGTGAAGGCGATCAAACACCTGACGCAGCCATTAAAACTTTAGAAGCCATTGCAGCACAGCGAACTGCCGAAGCACGTGGTGCTGAACCCTTTATTACCCAGTACATTCCAAACTCACAACAAGAGCGTGAACAAGCTGGCATCAATGATATTGATATTAAAGAAGCGATTGATTATTACAAAACTTCTCGTGGTCAGGCAGAAGGTTCACCAAATAAACTTCGCTTTTCAAGCTTAGCCGCTGCTGTTGGATTTGATGCGTTTCATTTGGCAGAACACCTACTCACTCAACCCTTACAAATTGTGATTGGTGAAATTCCGGGCGGGTTCGGTTCTTATCGTGACGGCTATGAGCTATTTAGCAAAGCCGCGTCTAAAGATAAAAACCTTTTTGTAGTTAAAGGTTCGAGCCATTATGACTTATATGATCAACCTGAGCCTGTTGCTCAAGCTTTAGAAAAAATCATTCCATTCTTTCAAAAGCATCTTTAATTTTTATAATGGAAAGTTTCTCAATCGAGGAACTTTCTATTTTTTAATTCAATCGGTTTTCTAGTTCTAAGCTCTATTCTTTATAAATCACTTCTGATGCTTTTCTTTAGTTTTTGAAATACTTTCATCTAATTTACTTTTTAAAGTCGTTAAACTCTCTTTCATCAGTTTACCTCATTTCTACACTCACCTACTTTTCTAAATGCTATAGTAACAAAGCTATCTTTTGACTTTTTCCCTTAAAATTTCTATAGAAATGCCATATATAATCTAACCAAGATTTATAAAATAATTTTTATAATTTAAATAATGGATAATTAAATATGGATCGTTTTAAAACTATTTTACTTATTGCAAGCACATGTTTAACAACAACTCTTTATGCAAAACAACAAGTCGTTTGTGTTTTTGACCCAATTGGTAAATCGGGAGACGCTTTTGCTTTAGCCAAAGACTATGCACTTGAAGCCAAAAATTGGGGAGCTGATCTATCTTTAAAAGCATATGTTGATGAACGCGTTGCGGCTGAAGATTTGAAAGTCGGCAAATGTGATGGCGCTATTATTAGTGGCTTACGTGGCCGTCAGTTTAATAAATATACAGGATCCTTAGATGCGGTTGGCGCACTAACAAATATGAAAACGGCAATTAATGCCTATAAGCTGTTGTCTTCACCAATGGCTGCAAAAAACATGATTGTAGGCCCTTACGAAATTGCAGGTTTAGGCACAATTGGTCCTGCATATTTATTTGTTAATGATAGAAGTATCAATACGCTCGCTAAAGCTGCTGGTAAAAAAATTGGGGTATTTAAGTATGATGAAGCCCAACCCAAGCTTGTGCAACATGTTGGAGGTCAGGCTGTATCTGTAGACGTCACCAATGCTGGTGCGAAATTTAATAACCATGAAATTGATATTGTGCCTGCTCCTATTGTTGCCTTTAAACCTTTTGAACTACATAAAGGGTTAGGTGAAAAAGGAGCAATCATTCGTTTTCCTTTGACTCAAATTTCGGCAAATTTCATTATTCGTAAAGATCAGTTTCCAACAGGTTTTGGGCAAAAGTCGCGAACTTGGGTAGCCAGCCAACTAAATAGAACGTTTGGCATTATTGCTAAATATGAAAGTGATATTCCTTCAAAATATTGGATGGATATTCCTAAAAATGAACAATTAAATTATATGAAAATGATGCGCGAGGCACGCATACAGCTAACCAAGGCTGGTATCTATGACCCTAAAATGATGAATTTTTTGAAAAAGGTAAGATGCAAAGAAAATCCAAGTAATTTTGAATGTGCGTTAAACGATGAATAAGTACTCAAAACATGTGCACATATTTTTAAAGCATTATTGATTCATTTTTGAAAAATACTTTGAATATAAAATTAAGTGAGATTGATTTAAAATTTAGCCAGCAGAGACAATACCTATTGTCTAACCACTAGCTAAAATTTATTCAAAACCAATTAAGTTTTAGTCAATATCCAACTAATTTTTATCATATTCTTTTAGACAAATACTGAAAAGAATACAATAAAAAATGGCGCTAGTACTGTTAAGATAAAACCACTAAAAATAGCAATCTGGACATCTAATTGTGAACAATTATTTTTTACAAATGGAAGTGTTGAGTCCATAGCTGTAGCACCACAAACTCCAATCACAGGATTCGGATAATTTCTTCCAAGAAGATATAATAGCCCTATGGCATAAAACTCTCTGATTAAATCAGTAAGTAAAGCAAAAGTACCCTGCTCTGGCCCTAAGATTTTTCCTATTAACGGTCCCGATAGAGAGAACCATCCAAAGCCACTTCCTAAAACTACCAGTTCAAAAAAAGATTTACCTAAAATAAATTTTGCTACATAAGCCGCAACAAATAATGAAAGGATTGTAACTAACGGTACCTTAAAGTGATTGATAGTTAGAGATTGAATTCTAATCGTTGATAAATCAATTCCCACTAAAAAAATTAAAATATAAAGTAAAATACTACTTATAACCTCACTACTCCAACCACTAGGCAGTAAAAGATATAAGATCATACCAATAATAACCATAGAAATGGCAATTAAGCATTCTTTGATAGGTTTAAAAATCTCAGATAAAGATTTTTTATGTTCATTTACATTTTTAACCCTTTTAAATAAGAAGATAAAAGTAACTAAAGTGATTATTGTTGAATAAACAAAAGATTCTAAAATTACCTTTGTACCTAATTGCTTATCAAAAAGAATACTACCAAATTGAAATCCTATAGATATTAAAAGCAACCAAACTAGAATAGATATATAACTAACTAATTTATCTCTAGTATTACTATTTGCTGCTTGTCCAACTCCCCATCCTGAGACCAGAGCTAATAAGATAGGGAGTAATGAAAATATAAGGTTATTTATCATATGCTTTGTTTCGTTAAGGAGTAATCAATTAAAATCATCCATCTTTCACCAATTAAATTATCTTGATGTGATTCAATTTTTTTAATTGGAGATACATAGTGGCATACAGAGGAATCATGAACAGCGAAACTATCAGAAATATTTTTTAATGTAAAATGACTATAAATATTCTTTTCATTAACTTCTTTTAAGCTCTTGTTTCTCTCACTTGGATGAGCGATATAATTCTCTCCTCCAATAATATTATTACTACGATAAATTAAGTGAGCAAAAGTAAAAGGTTCTCCATCCTGATGAAAACAATCTGGTGAACTAATTCCTAAAATATCACTTGAATTAGAAGTTAATTTAACAAAATGTACCCCAATATAAATAGGCAGATAATGATCATTTAACCCAAATGTTAACTTATAATCATCAATAACGAGCTGATTTAAATACTTAGTCTTTTTTACTTCTTCACTTAAAGCATTAAAATATCTTATAGAGCTATGTTCAGGGTTGTTATTTCCTTGGTCATATCCTGATAAATATTCACCATTATCGTTTGCTACAGGAGGTAACCAAATTGGTTTTATCTCTTTTTCCCATGGCAAAATTAAAGCATTTCCATAGCGACGAAAGCGTTGGGTATCTGAAGGGGCAAATTGATCTTTTTCTAACATTTGAAACTCTTCAAATATTACTCTTTTTGAATCAGTATCAACCTCAGCAGCCTTATATTGTAAAAAGCCATTTTTTTCAAACGAACTTTTTAAAGCTAAAAAAGAATCTTGATAATTAACATCTAAAAGCTCTTCTGAATTTATTGTATTTGAGTATGCTAAGTTTTCCATATTTTACCTATTTAAGTATTATTAATATATATTATGCGAAACGATATTATACAGAACTGTCTGTATCGTTCAATATGAAAAATAAGAATTCAAAGATGTATTCATGGCTATTCCTAACTTAACCATCTACTCAAAATTATTTCCACCTCACCCCATTCCCCTTAAAAACACCTCAACTACTCTCTCATCAACCTCACCCAAACTTAAACGCTGAATGACGGCGCCTTCGATCATATATAAAAATAGTTTGGCATCAGTAAAAGATACATTGGGGTTAAGTGCTCTAAGCAGGCTATATATTTCGTTGGTGAGCCATGTTCTATATCGCACAGCGGTTTGGTAGGCTTTTGGATGGGTCAGTTTTATTTCAAAAATGGCTTTAAATAACAAATAGTACAGCCCGTCTAGGTTTGCATGTAAATAATAAAGCTTTTTGAGTTTATCGATTGCGTTTACATCGCGGTCATATTCGACCACTGAGACCACTTTTTCTTTTAGGCGTTCTTTTTGCACTATCAGGCAAATTTCAATAAAGCGTTCTTTAGAGTGAAAGTAGTTATAAAAAGTCGCTTTTGGAATTTCAGACTCTTTAACAATTCTGTCGATGCCGACCAGATGAAATCCGTTGTGATGAAATAGCTCAATTGATTTATTTACGACTTGTAATGCACGTGTTGGGAGAACTAAATGCTGCATATTTTTACCGTTATAAAATTATTGTTGTATATAAATGAGATATAAAAACTGCTGCTTTTTTGGGAGAAAAAAGGCATAGCAAAGCCGTAAAGACTGTGCGCAGCACATCTCAAGTTTTAATTGTCTAAGTTTTAGGTAATAACGAGATAAAGCCTGAAAAGCCTCACGGCGATCAAGCTGCGTTAATTGTTTTAAGCTGTGTTGTTATAGCTTTTGGCAATGGCTGCCAAGAAATGATGAATATGCAAAGCCAACTCCTTATATATGGAGTTCTGCCAAAACATTAGAATTATGGTGGCAGAACGAAAGGGGTTCGCAGACTGGCCTCAAAAAACCCAGCACACCCGAAGGTGTCCCCCTCCGTTCCGCCATAGAGGGGGCACGAGGGTACATACACTAAAAGAATACTCTTTTAATGCTTTTGAGGGACGGTCTGCGACAACCGACTGGCAATGTAGGCCAGCCCGCAAATGGTAATCTCCAATATTTGAAGTGTCAATGTAAAATTGGCTAGAAAATATTTAAATAATTATTATTTTTCATTAAATTACATAATTAAGGGAATTCTTAAGTATTATTTACAATCTACTTTTATATCATTAAGTTAAAGTTTAAAATTTCAGAAATTTAAGGTCTATATTGGTTCATATCAAAGAAGAATGAATAAATAAAAATGAGTGACTACTGTTATTAAGAGGAGTTTTTATGAGTGGCTATTCAGGATAAACTTGTGATTTAAACGACCCATCTCACAAATTAGACTATGTCATATACTTAAAGTAACAAGAGCAAAAAATGACTCAAAATAAAGTTGAACTCGCAGAGAAATTGTCAAAAGAATCTCATCAAGGTCAAAAGTATGGTCCTCATGATTACTTTGAGTACCATATTAAAGGCGTGGTCAATTCATTAATTGAGCATCAATTTTCAGAAGTTTATATTATTACAGCCCTTCTACACGATAGCGTTGAAGACACGCCTCTTACGCTAGACAAAATCGAAAGCTTATTTGGAAAAGAAGTCCGCGATGCCGTTGATGCATTAACTAAACGGGAAAGTGAAACACGCGAAGAATATTTAATCCGTTGTAGTTCGAATCCGATCGCTCGAGTCGTAAAACTTCATGATGCCGCCTTTAATGCGCATAACTCACATAAGGACAATAATCACTCACGTGTAGATTATTACCTTCAAACCATGTTAATTGTTTCAACGGCCCAAGAGAAATAAAGATCTATGCAAGAGCAAGTTTATGGATAACATCTGTAAAATTTTGCGCATTAATAACCTACGGCGAACCTATCTCAAGGTTAAATACGCCCGACTTCTAAATATGGAATCAGGTTTTCATCAAAACTTGGTCGTGGGTCGCCTTCGAAACTAATAAAACCATGCATCCCTGTTAGGCGCTCTCCTTTATAAAACTGGTTTAACTGATAACGCGGGTCTTTATGTGAAAGCGTAAAACTCACCACACCAACGCCCTGCTGTTTTGACTTGTTATAGGCGTCTTCAAGCATTTTGTGATGCAAAGCTAAATCTTGTGGATGACACATTAAGGTGTGTAGCACGTGGTACTGAATAGAGTCCCCAAGTTTAGGTAAACGCATGCCTTTAGTGATTGGAGTCAACAAGTTGTAAATGGGTCTAAGCACACCAATGGCTGAGCTGTAATGCAAAATTTTGGTTTGCTTAATCGTATGCTGATCCCATAAACCAAACATTCCCACCAGTTTTTCACCTTTAAAATAAAGTGAAAAGTCTGAGAGTTTTATTCCTGAAAAATACTGATGTCCTTGCGCCAGTTCTTCAAAGTTATAAGCTGGAATAAAGTTATAAAACCCTGCCATGTCGGCAATAAACTGATTCATTGCGGGTACATGTTTGGCTTCGGCTATACAGCTACGAATCTCTTGAAGATCACTTTGCTTAGCAGCCTGCTTTAAAAATGCCGTGATTTTTCGTTTTGTGCCTAAGTCAGTTAGACTGAGTGTCTCGATGAGTCCTTCGTCATAATAATCAGGCATTCCCGTTTTGCCCGTTTGGATGGCAGCGCGCGCGGCATGGTTATCATCAAAAATAATCATTTGGCTAAAGTTAGGTGCGTGCATCGTATCTTTTACATGCTTACCTAAGACCTTCACCAATGATTTACCCCGATAGCTATGGTCTACCCGTAAGTCGCCCGCGTAGCGTAAGTTTTCAATGTTCCGATTGATATAACACGGACGGTAACCATTGCTATAACAAGCCACTTTCTTTTGGCTTTCGGTATCTTCAATCACAACATGCAGTTTATGCCGATAGACAATGTCGGACGCCCTAAAATAACTCGGTTCACGCTGAAAGCTAATTTGTATGCCTTTGGTGGTCATCGGCACCGCAATTAACTCTCGTAAAGCCTGATCATCTGCCAAAGTCGCTTCACGGGTAATCAGCGTATTATCAGTAAGCGGTGGATTTGTTTTATTCATTATTCACCTGTTGTGCGGTTTGTACGGGAACCAAGTTATTTAAACGCCCCATTTGGTCGAGTAACTGATAGACAAACACCACTTCGTCTTGATCATTGACTGTTTTTTGGGTTTGGACATCGAGTAATTTCTGCTCGGTATTGAGCAAATCAAACGTGGTTTTGGTGCCCACATCAAACTCTTTACGTGTGTAGACAAAGGCAATAGACGCAGCCTCTATGGCATTTGCCAGTGCTTCTTTATTTTGTCGAATGGTTTGAAGCTGCGCATAGGTGGTACGCGTTCGCTTATTTAAATCGAGTTCAAGACTTCGTGTTTTTTGCTTAGCCAAATCGATATCGGCCTGTGCTTTTTTGACATTGGCGCGATTTAAACCATCGTCATAGAGCGGTACATTCAACTGCACCCCAACCATGTAGTTATTGCTTTCTGAGCCAATATAGCTTGCTTCATCTTGCTTTCCGGCACGGCTAGTCAGCATCACCGTTGGCCAGAGTTCGCGTTTGGTTAAAGCATATTGTTTCTCGGCAGCCTGCTTTTCGTATTTACTCCGCATTAGAGCCGGATGGTTTTTGGTTTGCGCCAAAATTTCATCTAAGTTAGCGGGAATAGCAGGTAGTTGTTTAATGGCAATAAGGTTGTCAGGCGTTACACCCGTTACTTGGTAAAACTGTGCTTCACTTACGGTCAGGTTAGATTGAGCCTGTGTAATATCGGCTTGGCCTTGCGCGACTTGTGCCAAAACCTGAGCCAAGTCCGCACGGGTAATCATGCCCACGTCAAAACGGCGTTTCGACTCATATAAAGACCGTTGCAGATTTGCCATGGTCTTTTGTCTGAGTTCTAAAATGGCTTTCTTCTTTAATACGTCGGTATAGACCATCACTGTATTTAAAATGGTTTCCGATCTTTGATCTGACAAACCTTGGTTTTGGGCAGAAAGCTGACTTTCAGCAACATCAATTCCTAAACGGTGTCGGCCAGAGGTATAGATCGGATAATCTGCCTGTAATTGCAAACTTCGGCCTTTACGGTTTCCTTCGGCTGGAAATAGGACGTGTGAAGGCGTATCTATTCTTTCATAGTCCAGTTGCCCGACTAAATTGACTTTGAGTCCGTCACGCTGCTTAGCCTGCTCAAGCATTGCAGTTGACTGGTTCACGCTTAAACGGCTGACTTCAAGCTGAGTTTCGTGCCTTAAACTGGCAGACAAAGCCTCATCTAAAGTCATAGCGTGTGTATTCGACACCACCAACACGCCCACATATAAGGCGTGTCGTAGTGTTAAAAACCGAGTATTAAATGGCTTCATCCCTTTCATAGTTGTTCCAAACTATTGAGGGTGACTTTTTTGAGTGGCTCAGGTTTGATATTGCCTTCAATAATCCCATCAAACATGACCAGTTTTTTGTAGGCATTCCAGCCATTATTGGCTTGGCGAATTTGGGGCTGGTCGAGCTGCCCTAAGTTCCGTGCAAGCTCGTAGTGGAAGTTTTGACGTAAAATACTGTCGATATATTCGTTGCTAATGCTATGGTGAATTTCACCTTCAAACAGCACACAATAAAATGGCTTAACCTGTTGCTGAGTATCAATTGCGAGTAAAGAAATCGCCTTCGATTCAGTTTCATTTAATTGTGACAACAACTGTTGGGCTGTTTCAGGCGCAAGTTTTTCACCGACCAGATCTACACCAAAACGGCGGCCTTGGAACTCAAAACACGGAATTTGCTCTATAAAGCCTGTTACCCGTAAGCAATCATCCAGACAGTAACGCAGCAAACCATTACCCGAGGTAATCAGCGGGCTGACCACATCGCCTTGTTTAAGCTGCCATGAGGGAATGATTTGCCCTTGTTTTTCACCTTCTAAATATTCAAATTCATAGAAGTGACTTTGATATGCCAGCGGGTATTGGTCGTTGTAGGGAATGGTCACTACCCCTTCGGTCGCCCATAACCCTTTGCCTTCAAACTGAACACTGGGCAATTTCTCTTTTAATTTTTCGGCCCAAGCTTTTGAACCGGCGGTGTCCCAACTCGACACTAGACTTAACTTTGGCCAGAGCTTTTTAAAGTCGATCTGTTCGCCGTTTGAACTTGCCATTAATGCTTGAGCACTTTCAGAGCTATGCGGTGCAGTGACTTCTTTTAATGAAGCTTGACGGTTACCCCATGAACCACTTTGTAAGACTTCAATCACGTCTTTTTGTAGTAGCTCCAAACGTTCCAGCAGTTGCAGCGCAAATGTTGGGCTCCACACCGAAATCATGGCTAAGTTACGGTTTGCGACCAAATAACAAATGGTGGCAAAGAGTGCATCATCCGCGTTGGCCGCAAATGCAACATTACTTGGAACTGCTTGGGTAAATTTAGATAAAATTCGCTTACCGACACCGAGTAGCGCACTATCATCATTTAAGTTTTTATCTTTTAAAACTTCACGCTGGCTTTCAGGCAACCATGACACCGACCAATAATGTGTGCCCGTACTCAGCTCTGGGCATTTACGGTATAAACTTGCCATCCACGGCGCAATCGCATGGTCAAGCTCATCTAAAAACAGCTTGGTGTATGGAATAAACTTGATTTGTTCACTCGAACCACTGGTCGGCTGGAAACGAACCAGTTTACTGCTAGACAGTGAAAGCTTTTGTTCACGGTAACGTTGAATGTCTTCTCGCCATGCGCCATAACGTGTTGCAGGAAATGATTTTACAAACTGCTCATAGTTTTGAACTTTTTTATCTTTGGCAAAGGTCGAGGTCTGTAAAATTGAATACAGAATTTGACGTTGCGTTGTCTCTAAAGCATTAAACTGTTTTTGAAAATTACGGTCAGTTGCATCACACCATTTTTTTAAAATCAGATGTGAACCTAAAGTGAGCCATTCATTAGATTTCATTGGATGGCCTCTCTACGTTTTGTTTTATGTGTTACGCAAGCTTCAAATCTTCCCTTACTTGTAGGTTTGGTCATTAGCTTTACTGGGAAACGAGCAATATCTTTCCAGCCTAATCGACCAATACACGGTAGTTCTGTGCCTGCTTTCCATGTTGGATTCATCTGCTCAAAGAAATGAATATTTGGGTTTTTCTCTCTCATTTCGGCAGTAATTGGTGCAACTTCGCCTTTTAATGGCTGATAGTCATCACCAAAATTTAAAAGACCTGCTTCACGGTCATAATATTCCCCAAAAAACTTCTCACAGTAGTGCTCGACAACTTCCGAGAGATGCTGGTTTTCATCTTTAATATTTGGGTAATAGACATAGTAGTTATTGGCGAGTAATAGGTAAGTCTTATAGCCTTTAGAGATCAAGAGCCAATAGAGTTCGTTAAATGGATATTTGATTCGAAGCTTAATCATCAGTTTAAGCATGGTACTTTGCAGACTACGCGTGCCCCAAAACTTTTTCAAAATGACCGTATCACCGCTAAATAATACGGTGTAGTCCTTACCGTTTAAGTAGAAATGCTGCACAACAACAGTAGAGAAACCGACAATCTCATCTGTTTGAGAGTCAAAAATTAAGATCGCGCCACTTTTATTTTGGAAATCATCTACGAAAATAGAAAATCTCGTATTTTCATAATACTGCTCGTAAATGGAATACATCACTTTTAATCGCTCAGTATCGATTTGTTCCTTTTCAAAATATTGCCCATAGGTACTATTTTTCAGGTTCAATTTTGAAATCAGTTTATACGTTGTATTAATCATAATCCTTTAACCTTCCACCTCTAATTTGCGAGTTCCCCGACCTCATCAACCGATTTTAGAAAACTCATCTCAATGTTCTTTTTCTATGAAGGGATATGTTTTGATATGCCCTATTGTTTTTCATTCTTTGAAAGCTGCTCTTTATTTCTAAATCGCTACATATTCATTTTCTTCCCCCGATCCATAAAGATGGTTAAAAAGGCGCTCACAAACATGATGATTGCGAGCATGCGTAATAAATCATTAAAACTCGATGTCAGTGCCTGAAAATGAATGTCTCGATAGATCACACTCAGCGCAATTTGCTGTGCGTTTGATCCAACTTCCTGATATTGCGCCGTGAGCTGATCCAGCCTTTCCATAAAGATCCAGTTCTGCGGTGTCATCGACTGATTAATCTGGGTAACATGTAGTGCAGTGAGCCAATCTAATGATGAGTTAATCAGTGCCAGTCCAACCGCACCGCCGATATTGCGCATGAGGTTATAAATTCCGCTCGCATCGGCCACTTTGCTGAGCGGCAAAGTGCTCATGGCTAAATGTGAAACCACAATCAGGCAGATCATGAGGCCTATGCCACGGTAAATTTGCGGCCAAAACATAAAGTCGTAATCGCTGTGAATGCTGAGGTGCGAATTGAGCCATACACCAAAACCCGCCAGAATCATTCCGACAAATACGGTTTTTCGGGTATCAAAATTTGGAATCAGCCATGCAAGGAACGGCGCAAAGCAGAACATGACAATGCCCGTCACCATCATGACGTGACCAATTTGGCTACTGTTCATTTCACGGACTTGCCCAAGAAACACGGGAATCATGTAACCCAAGCCATAGAGCGCCATACCAATCACAAAAGTGGTGATGGCACTTAAGGTAAAGTTTTTATTTTTAAATACGGATAAATCGAGCAACGGCTTAGGCTGGGTGAAACTTCTAGAGAAGAAAATCATGCCGCCCATAATGCAGATCATAAAAGCTACCCGAACGCCTGTGTCTGCAAGCCAGTCATGCCGTGCGCCTTCATCAAGAAAGTATTCAAGCCCACCCAAAAACATCGCCATACCAACGAGGCTAAACCAGTCCATGCTTTTAATGAGTGAATAGTTTGCACGGTCAATATTTGGACCCGAGTAGATGACGGTCGCAATGATAATGCCCGGAATAATATTGATCAGAAACATCCAGTGCCATGAGAAGTTATTGGTGAGCCAGCCGCCAATGGTTGGGCCGATGGCCGGACCCAAAGTACTGATCATTCCAAACATCACCAAAGGCAATGAACGTTTTGCTTCAGGGAAAAGTAAGTACAACGCGGTCATAGACGTTGGAATCATCCCGCCGCCCATAAAACCTTGAATGCCACGGAACACCAATAAACTTTCTAAGTTCCATGCCAACGCACACAGTAAAGAACTCACCGTAAAACCAATTGCACAGATGGTGTAATAGACCCGTGTTGAAAGCACCCGCGAGACAATACTCGACATTGGAATTGCAATAATCTCGGCAATTAAATAAACCGTTTGCACCCAAGTCACTTCGTAACGACTTGCACTCATCCCCGCTTGAACTTCGTTTAAAGAACTCGCCACAATCTGGATATCAAGAATTGCCATGAAGTTGCCAAAAATCATGGCCGCGAAAATTGCCCATGCCGTCTTTGCGGGAAACATCCACTCGGCTTCAAGGTGCTTATTCATTTGTTATTACCTAAAATTTTATTATTAAGTTCTTAGGTCAACGGTAGCGCTCACCGACATTCCAGGTTTTATCAAATCAATATGCGGGCTTGAATCTATGGCAATACGCACAGGAATGCGTTGTACAACTTTGTTAAAGTTACCAGTGGCATTGTCTGGTGGCATGAGTGAAAAAGTTGCGCCTGATGCTGGTGAAAAACTCTCAATTTTTCCGCTATAGGTCAGGCTTGGGTAAGCATCAAGTTTTAATTCAACTTTCTGACCAATATGCATTTTTTCAATTTGGGTTTCTTTGAAGTTCGCTTGTACATACAAACTATTTTCAGGAATGATCGCCATTAAGCGCGTTTGCGGAGAAACACGCGAGCCTTTCTGGATTGCAAGACTACCGATTTTGCCGTCTACTGGACTGACCACTTTTGACGAAGCCAGATCGACTTGATAGAGATTTAAGTTTGCATTGGCACTTTGAATATCTGCTAAAAGCTGCGCTCGACTAGCCTGTAAGCTCCCTAACTGAGCTTCTGCTGCATTGACGGCGGCTTGTGCTTTACTGAGTTGCGCTTGAGCTGTTAAATATTGAGATTGAATGCCTTCAAAGTTTTGGCGAGTAATCACCCCATCTTTTAATAAATCTTGATAACGTTCAAAATCTTTTCTTAAACGAGTTAAGTCTGCTTGCGCTGCCACTACACCACTATTTGCTTCCGTAATTGAAGACCGAGCAGATTTTTCATTTTGTTGTTGTACGCCAAGCGCTGCTTCTTTTAAGCTGACCACAGAACGGGCCTGATCATAGCGAGCTTGGTAATCGCGATGATCTAATACCGCTAAAGTTTCCCCTTTTTTTACCACCTGATTATCATTAATTAATAGCTCAATTACTTCGCCTGAAATCTTTGGCATGACCCAAGTCACATCAGCTTGTACATAAGCATTATCAGTAGATTGATAAAATCGGTATACAAAAAAATAATATACGATACCAGTAATTAAAAGTAATAAAAGGACGCTGAAAACACCCCAAGTTATTTTCTTTCGACTTTGGAAATTAGTGTCAGTTTCTAGCTGAGCGACGTTATCCATATTCATTCCGTTTATTTGTAATATTCGATTTTTTATTTACACCAATAAACTATTAGCGTCTTTTTTACGTAACTTTTCACTTGGTTTTATTCAATGAATCGTGACAGCGTAAAATTTGGTGCAAATTATGGTTCTTAAGCAAATTAAATATCATTGACCTCTTTGACATATATTTTTTCTCTTTGTGCCAATAGGTAGTATTTTATAAATAATATATTTAAAAATTATGTAATTTTATATTCTAACTCATTTCTACTTATAAATTTATGTACAAATCAGCATATAAATAATATTAATCAACCACTTAAAACTACACTTAAAAATAATAAAAATGCAATCGATAGCATTCATTTTTATACAGCTATTAAAATAATATTTTTACTTTGTATAATTTAAGTAAAGTTAATTAAGATGTTTTTTAATTTAAAAAGTAGTTAGCAATACTCGTTATATCCTTATAAAATCAGAATACATATAAAATATAAATATTATAATTTACCCGAATGACAATAGTAAAACTGACTAAATTAAATAAAATCATCAAGTAATAAATCTTTAACAAATTAGTCGTTATATTGAGAAAAATGACATCTTTTTTTAGATAAAAATCAACATATCAATAAATTTAAACATATTATTAAAAAGTAAATTAACCCTTAAAAAAGAGTTAAAAGTAACTCTTTTTTATTTAGGAAATAGTGATTTAAGGATTTTTGATTATTTATTTAAAAACTTAAAAATTTCTTCCAAAGTTATTCCAATCGCAAGTATTTCACTATCTTGATGAGGTAAACCATCAATTTCTAATCCAACGGGTAGTTTCGATTTCGCACCCTTTCCAATGGGTAAACTCAGCCCTGGTAATCCGATATTACTGCCGGGGTCTGTATTTCGAATGAGTGTCTGAAAATTTTCAATTGAGCTGGCTTGTTCATTTGCGAGTAGTGCCACAATCGGTGATGTCGGAAGTAATAAAGCATGTAAGTTATGCGCTTTAAATGTGTTTTGATAAAGTTCAAGCAATTGAGGACGAGCTTCATTTATGGCTTTTTGATAGAAAGGTAAAACAGGAACAAGTTGCCCCATCTGATCTTGAATTAATTGAGGAAGAATATTCTGTTTAAAAATTGCCTGTACATCTGGGCTTGAGATTTGATCAATTACAGTCTCAATGGTTAAATTTACATGATGATGCTTTAAATATTGAATAAGATCATATTTGCCTTCATAGATGACAACGGGAAATGAAATAGCATGATTGAGTTGTTCTAAATTCGGCATATCGACATTAATAATTTCGACTCCTGCCTCTTTTAAAAGCTCAAGCGCAATATGAGCCTGTTCATGAACATCTTCATCTAAACGATTCCAAAAATATGTATTGATACCCAGCCTAATTTGATGAGGCTGTAATGGTTCTTTCTTTGGCTCTTGAGTAATAAGGTGATCAATTAAAATAATGTCAGATACTGTGTGTGCAATCGGGCCAGCCGTATCCCGAGTATGTGAAATTGGGGTAATACTGTCTTGTGAATATCTTCCTACCGTTGGACGAAAGCCAACACAACCATTTAATGCACTTGGCAAACGAATCGAAGCACCCGTATCTGTACCAATCGCAATCGGAACCATTCCAGCGGCAACAGCCACAGCACTACCCGAAGAAGACCCGCCAGCAATGTGTAATGGGTTTACGGCATTTCGTGTACCCACAACACCTTCAATGTGCATGGCAGTATTATAACCTGTTACCCCAAAGGCCAATTCGTGCATATTGGTTTTACCAACAATGATCGCGCCGTGGTCAATGAGCTTTTGAATAATCGGTGCGGAGCTTTTTGGCTTAAAATCAGCTAAAGCTAGTGTGCCTGCACTATTTGAGAAACCAGCAACATGAATATTATCTTTAACCGCAATTAAAATGCCCATCAAAGCTGGACATGGTTTTCCACTCAGTAGATATTCATCCCAATATTGAGCTTGTTGAATTGCTGAAGCTTTATCTGTACTAATAAAAGCATTTAAAGACTCTTGTTTTTCAATAGCAGCAAAGTAGTGATGCACGAGTTCTTCACAAGATACTTTTCTCTCATGAATCAATTGAGTGATGACATCTACTGAAGCACTTGCTAAACCCTGTAATTCAATCCAATTATTTTTTTCAACTGCATTTGACATGGTGACTTAAAATCCATTTAAGTTGTGATCTTAAGAACTTAGTACAAAATGCTTGATAATTCGTATCCTCAATATTGATGATTGCTTTGCTTTAATGTTGAATGAGTAAAGCCATTTCAGTGCGATTATTGCAGCCTATTTTTCTCATAGAATTATTCAGGTGGGTTCTTAATGTGGTAAAACCAATACCAAGTAAACTTGCCACCTCTTTATCACTTAAACCTTTAGAGACCAAATGAACCACTTCTTGTTCACGTGGAGTCAGACCATATTGTGTTGATAAATCTAGTGGTAAGGCTTGGGTAAAATAAGGTTCAAGCAGATTTAAGATTCTTTTTTCACGTTCACCAAACATTTCAGCATCTTGTGCACGCCAAATGCGTAAATCACCAATATCCATACCATTTCGGACAAAATAAATATTTATACCGTGATACAAACCATAGGTTTTTAAAAACTCATTGTAATAGCCTGTTTTTTTCAGGTTTGCGAGTGGCATGACTTCGTTTACAAATGTCGGTTTTTGGAGTTTATGAAGCTGGGCAGTAATTGGGTCATCAAATTGCCAAATACACTCATAGTCCAGCATCGCTTTTGGATCGATTTTCCATATCACGCCGTCTTTCGATAAGTTATGGGTTGAATCCCAAATATAAGATGCGGCAAAATCAGCCCGCAACAAGATGGTAATATCTGCAATGATATTTTCACGTAAATTGTATTGCCCTTTTCCTGAGCCAAGTTTCCATAATATTTCAGAAAACAATGTAAACTCAGACGGGCTGAAATCCTTTTCTAAAAGTGCGGTCATCGTCTACCTATTTAATGAAATCCAATCGAATTTAAAAAAAGGAGCTTATGCTTCTCTATAACACATCCTTCGTTATATTTGTTATTAAAACATTAACTATATTTTCTTTTTAAAGAGTAAATATTTTACAAACTACATATCTATTTGATTAATTTAAATTTTATTAGATTTATTTCGATGTCCTGCAAAATAAATGCAAAACAGTTAAATCTGATAACCATTTTACTGACATAAGTGACAACATCTATTTCGAAGCTTTCTATAAAGATTTCTTTTTAAGAATATTGATGTAAAGCACAGTGATCCAATACTATTTAATATATTAGATAGTGGATTTCACAGGGCACCTAATGATCCCCAGATGAACCTTCGTGTTCCAGTAGAACTAAAAGAAAAAATTGAGAAAACCGCATTTGATAGTGGATGAACAATTACTGCGGAGGCTATCTTTCGTCTTGAGGAAAGTTTTCTAGCAACTACAACCACAAATAACACCTCACAAGCCGATGTTAAAATAATCCCGTTAAAAGATGGTAAAAAAAGTCTGGGTTGGTTGATTGTTGAGGATCATTGTATAATCAAAAATGAAGAATAATTGGATTTTAAAATGTTAAACAAAAAGAATACAAGTGATATAAAGGCTAAAAAATATATCTTGCGCTTTGAAGATTTAATGCAACCTGGAGATGTAATACTAACTGCTGCTCCTACCATACCCAGTAAAGGAATTAGAAAAGTTACAAAAAGTAATTTTTCCCATGCAATTCTCTATCTAGGCAATTCTTATATGCATTCTGACTTAGACGGAGTCCATAGTGGCAATCCTCAGAGATTATTATTCGAAAGCTCTGAACATGTAAAAGTATTAAGATTAAAGCAAGAATATATCAGTCCTCAAATTATTGAAAATATTTGTGCTTTTGCACGAACTCAATATGGAAAGCAGTATTCAAAATTTGAAGCAGCAAAAAGTGTTCTAACACCAAATGCATTGAGACAAAAGAATAGACAATTCTGCTCGAGGCTAGTTGCTCAATCATTTGAAAATGCAAATATAAAAATTGTCAGAAATACAAACTATTGTACTCCTCATGAAATATCTATTTCTAAGTATTTTGAAGAAGTAAAAGATGTAATAGAACTAGCGACTAACGAAGAAATAGAATTTTCAAACTCTGATAATCCATTAAATGTTCAATCAAATATTATAAATAAATTACTTGAGGATATTAGAAGTTTATTAGGAAAGGATATCCAAACTCTTGAACAAATTATTCCCTTCTTAATCTTAAATCGTGAATATGACTCAAAGATAACAAAAACTCTAAAAGATTCAGGATATTTAGATATTTGGAAAATAGATTATAATAAAAATCCTTGGAGATATGATGGTTCTATTTTTTTGAAATTTAATAATAAAAAAGCACTTATAAATTTTCGGAATAATATTCATAATCAATCTCTAGATTATGATGATTTAAAAATAGCTATGGCATATGGAGAACTTGGATTATTTTCAGGAAAAACACCTTCAATAAATGAAGGTTTAAGATATCAAAATCAGTATAATTTATATTCTGACTTATATATTAAATATCATTTAGATTATTTTTATACAAAAAAGAAATTATATGAGCAATTGTTGAAAAACTGTAGAAAAAGGATAGATGCTGCTGAGCATGTTTTAAATCATTATAGATTAAAAAACTCATTGCAATGATACAATTATCAAGCATCGTAATAGGTTAGATAACTTAAGATTTTTTTCTTTTAGTTCTAAAATTCATTGTCATTGAAGAATATGGATGAAAATCTGGTATGAAGCTGTACATTCTATCATCGCTAATGTAATGATGGGCTATCGATGGAAATAGTTCACGTGGCACTGGATATTTAGCATTTGGATTATGAAACATAGATAAACCTTCAGCCCATGTTTCATTTGATTCGGTAGTAACTTGGTATCGAAATAAACTGGGCGTAGTAGCATCCTCCTCATGATTATGACAAGTACCAAAACGAAACATTATAATATCTTTTGATCCAAAGCCTGCTTGTTTACCAATTCTATTAAACTTAGAAATAGTTCCACTCGCAGAGAATAGAACGGCACTTACATGTTCAGTATCAGGTTGAGAGAAAAAACCTGAAGGTATAACTTTATTACCTAATTGATGTTTTTCAATTTTTACTGCTGAATGTATAAACTGCCCATTCTCAAATCTTGTTTCAACTGAATATCCATATAAATATTGCATTAAAGCATTACTTGACCATTGCATAGACTGATCATCATGAAAGTCTGCTATTGCGAATACCAATGGATTCCCTTTGACATGTTCCTTTTCCCAATATTTTTTTTGTAATTTAGAAAATAAAGGACTACCAAATTTAATTGGCATTTCATTTTTACATTTTTCTGAAATTAATGATGGGCTTAGTACTTTAGGCAAAGTTTTCAATAAAGATGGCTGGTTATCTTGCTTTCGTCCCACTATCACAGCTTCAATTGCGACTTTGTATCCGTACTTTTCCACCAGAAAGTCAGGGGCATGGTAATCTCTATTCAAAAATAGATTTTCTTCATGTAAATACGTATCTAAATAAAGCTCCCATAATCTTGCATCAAACCCCGTACTCTGGAATTGTTCAACAAAGTTTCCATCAATATCCATAAAGTGCCCCATTAAAATATTAATAACAGTTTTAGCTGGAGTAAAAGATTCTTCATTAGATAATTTAGTGAAATAGGGATGCTGTTTATCAATAGTTAACACAGGTGAGAAAAGATCAATTTTTTTTCCACCATCTCCTTGAGGGAAAACTTCTTGATTTTGTCCGACATGCCATTTAATTGTATTGCATATCCAAGAAAGTGCTTCTTCTTTTGTTTCAATATTTGCAATTAAATCAAAACATCTATAACGTCCCTCTTCATCCCTACCTAATATAACGCCACCAAAATCAAGATCCGTTTTATCTTGTACTAAACAACCTAAAACAATTTCATTATCATCTGCAAGCCAATCAAGCTCCTCACAAATAAATGGGAGATTAGGTTGTCTTGAATGCGAAACTAATAAACGAAATCGTTTTACATCTATTCTTTTTACAACTATTTTTTTCATATTCTTATATATCCCCCATTTCTATCCAATTTATTATTAGTAAATTGTTTTATATAAGCTAAATTTACTGAGCTCGTGCATTTTCCAAAATAACTACACTCACCATCTCCTCAAACTAGTTAAGAAAAAACTTTTGAAACGCCTAAGATTTAGGAATAAATTTTGCATGTGCCTCTTTCAAATACTTCTGAGAGCTTTCTTGAGTTACTTCATACTGAAGATGCTGATTAATAAACTGTAATTTAGCTCTTGCATTTGCAATCACCTCTGCCCAACTTTTTACTAAAACAGTAATATTTAATTCACCATCTTGGAATACAACACTCTTAGGCATATTTCGTTGATTAGCTTTTCTTGTTGCATAGGCATCTAATTCATTAGAAATTGCTAAAAATGTCCATCTAGCTTTAACATTTAAAAATCTTTCATCCTCTGCAACAGCAATAGCATATTTTTCAATTTGATTTAAAACATCGGCATCAATCTTCTTAGTTGGTCGTTTTAACTCAACCACTAAATAGTCGAATTCTCCATCACGAGGTTGATCTACTTTACTCAACATAAGATCAATACGCCCAGTACGACCATCTGGTAACATTACTGGATCACTAACATCGATTTCATCAGATCTATCTCCTAATTTAGAAATATGTTTCTCTAATACTTTTTCAAGTCTTTCTTCCGAAAGTGATAAAGCAAATTGTTCATCAAAAATCCAAGCTTCACTTTCTAGAATTTTATGTAGTTGGTCTCTTTCGGTGAATACTTTTTTAGTGCGCTCACTAAATAAAAGATTTTCTAATTCATCCAGAAAGTTTAATCTGTTCGCAACAATTGTGGCAGATGAAATAATCGAAGAAAGTGTCGTATTATCTAATAGCTCAGCCAACTTATCTTGATCCTCTTTCTTTAAATCTAAAACTTCAGTAATAATTTTTTGAACAGATTCTGGATTTTCAGTAATAGCTTGAGCAATTAGTTTAAACATAAATTTCTTAGAAGTCTTTTCAGTTTTTTCAAAATTAGGTAGGAATGTCTGTACATTGGCAGCAAGAATATCAAACACTTCTTGTTCTGCTTTTTCTACAGAAGTGAAACTGTTTTTATCTTGATAAGGATAAATATTCTGGTCTTTCCACTCTTGAACGATTCCACTATATTTTTCTGCAACTCTCTTTCTGAAATGCTCTTGGATTGTAGAAACTGCGATATCAAGAATCTTGCCTACTGTGGGTTCAAGTTCTTTTAATGATAGGGCCCCTGTATTTTCTAATTCCTGTAAATATTCACTTTTCAAATATGCAGTAAAGTTAAAACCTTTCGCTTTAATCCTATTTTTAGGCTCATATTCTTCTAATGAAATTCCCTTTGCTGAACATAAATTGATTACTCGCTCAGTTTCAATATTCCATTCAATAATAGTCAATTTAACAGGATGGGCTGTTATTTCAGCACAGTCCTCTGTTAAATCATAATCCTTGGAATAATTTTGTACACTTTTTGGATCAATTTTAGAACCATTGAAATTTAGCTCTAGATGTGGGAATTCTGTAAGGAAAACTGCAAAACTTTTTGTAAGTTCATTTCGTGTTTTTTCTTTTAATAATTCATTTGCTTTTTTATGCAGATTCGAAATAGTAACTTTGGTTCCCTTTTTACCATTTTTATTTTTTTCCACTGCGCTTGTTTTAAATTCTTCAATTTTATTATGATTACCAATTATTGAATAAGTGCCATAAGCTGTTTGATCTTCAAAAGTGGTTTTCCATTCAAGATCTGCACCTAAGCAAAAAGCTTTAAAACGCCCTTTACCATTCTGTCCATGTAATGGGTGATGATACGTATTTTTTTTTATTTTCTTCCAAGAATCACCAATTCCTCCAAAAAATAATTCAACATCTTTATAAGGTATACCACTTCCTTGATCTTCAACTACAATTGAGTCAAGACCTTCCATAGAATTATAGTTGAGCGTTACAGTAACAATTTGAGAGGATGCATCAAAGCCATTCCAAATCAACTCACTTAAAGCCTTTGTTGCTGATGCTTCTGTTAAAGTTTTTATATGCCCAGGCATAGCAACAATTTTTATAGGTTTAAGATTTTGTGTTTTTGTAGTCATGTCATTCACAGTAATAACTTAATAAGCAATAACATACATAATGTAACCTATGATTTAGTGGTGTGGAACTCTTAAATCTGATTATTTTTAATCTTTATTAACTAAAAATTATGGTTATTTCAAGATTTTATCAATAAATGACTTTTTTATGAAAAGATTTAAGATGACTTCTTGTGTATTGGCAACAGGTACTAAACAATATCTTGAATAAGTTGAGTAGAAATCCATTTAGGTAGGATGAGTTATTGGTTATAAAAGATTAAACTAAACAATATTTTCTCTATAGGTACAACTTGTGAATTCATTCGAATTAAAAGTACTAATTCCTTTAATGGCACCATTTATAACAGTATTTCTAGGTATTTTGACAATACCATTTATTGAAGATATTAAAAACTACAATGAGAGAAAGCGTTTATTAAAAGTTCTAGAAGAGGAATTAAAAGATGAAGTAAAGATCATACTTAATGAATTTTATACATTATACCCATGCTATATTGAAATCTTAAGTGTAAAAAATGGCGTAAAAGCAAATAAATATAATACTGTTACCCCAACAAACCTTGTTCTATTTTCAATTAATCCTTTGTTAAATAATCATTTTCACACTTTAGAGCCAAATTTAAGAGTATCTATAAAAAATATAAAATCACTATTTGAACATCTTAATATTGTTACAGGGAAACTTCATGAGCTTTATCATGATGCTTTACAAAAGGATGGAGAAGATAGTCTAAAGTTAGGTAAGTTACTTGACTTATTAAATTCATATTTATGTAATCTTCTATCACTGAGATATCATATGTATTATTTAATTAATCTATTAACTCAAAAACCCTCAGATTTAAAAATTTACTACGAAGTATCATTTGAAGATTCAATTCTTCATCAATTAAAAGAGTTAGATAAAATAGATTATTACTCATACCTAATAAATTAGTACTTTACAACAAGCCCTCCTCAAAGAGCTTTCAAACTAACACCAACACTTATAATGGATTGTTCATTTTGATGGTATTAAAATAAGAGCTACGTATAAACATGCAAAATATCAGGAAAGTAGAAAAAAATGCTACAAGACTGAGCTAATGTTGAATAGCTGACTTTTTCAAATACTAAAACCCACTCATTGAGTGGGTTTTTTATTGCTAACCGTTTTGCCTGAGGTGATCTTGGAACTCTTGGTCGTGTATTTTGTTGTAATTAACAGGGTCGTAGACACATCCAGTTAAAACAACAATTACAGTAAGTACAGCAACCAACTTTTTCATTGAGACAGCCTTTCTTTTAACGCAAAAGATTTGCTTTAAGTATACTCCTAGGTGATCACTTTGATTGGACATAATTAAGGCAAACGATTGTTATTTTTAAATTATCGCTGTGCTTTAGCATATAAATTGATTTTTTAACAAAATCAAATCATGGAAGTTATACAACTTATGCCTCAGTCGCCAAATACCAATTTTTCCAAGAACTGGTTCCTCTTGTTTCAATAGGCACAGTTGGAATCAGTTTTTCTTTTAATATTTCGGTTTGTTCAATGGCTTTTGCAAGTCGTGCTTTAACAGAGTGAATGCATTCACGGTCACCAAATTCGCAGCGGTCTAAAGTTGTACCGCCACAAGGCCCGTTGGCTAAACCTTTTGGACATGTTTCAGGGCAAATATATAAAGTATCGCTTAGACGACACTGACCACAGCTTTCACAGCCCACTAGGCTATGTTTACTCAGTACTTCTGTTTTAAGTAAGAATTTGGCGATCAAAGCGTTTTCCCAAAAAGATGCTTTGAAAATAAAACGTCCGACGCCTTTAGCAATTTTTGATCCAAACATTGCTTCATGCATAACATGTAGCTGGCGATATTTAATGATTTGTTTAGAGGTCGGCTGACGTGAAAAATACGTAATTTCAGGTGCAAACTCTTTACCTGTGGTGACTTGCCACAGTGAATTCCAAAGCTCTTCTAAAGCTTTAAGCTCCAAATGTCTGTATTGCTCGACGTAGCTTTCAAGCAGCATTTGTTCTTCTGGCTTATGACAAGCAGATAAGTGAATTCCTGCAAACCCTAAATGTTTACATATCAAAATCTGTAAAGCGCAGCGTAAATAAACTCGGTCTGTATGTCCCGCCTGTTTTTCGTCTGCCAAGACTTTTAACATGTGTGGGGTAATCACAATACCTGCCACTTTATGCTTCACCATAAAATTGGCACGTGCCAAAGTCAGTGGCATCACACAAGCGAGTATTTGCTGCGAGTAATTATGCTTAGTTAAAAATGATTTGGCTTGCTTTAAGGCTTCAATGTCATAGCCCAATTGGGTAATAATAAAGTCAGCACCTGCTTTAATCTTCTTATGCAGTTTTAAATATTGTGCATCACGCTCGGCTTCAACATATTTAAATGGGTTAAAAGCCACCCCGATACGAAACCCGCTATGCTGCTTGGCTGCCATTACAGCATTTACAGACTCTAAGTATCGACTACGAGGCTGTCCATCTCGACCATGATGATGTTCTTTGAGTTTATCGCCTGTAAGCAATAACAAGTTTTGAATATTGGCTGACTGGGCTTGTTCTAAAAAGTGCTCAAAGTCTTGTATGTCTCGGACCTTACCTGAAAAGTGTAAGACTTTCTCTATTGAGTCGGGGTAACTTTTACTGGCTTCAAGCGGCGCAATATCATGATCGGAATGTACGCGATCTGCCAATGTCATTGCAGCCGGAAATCCCGCAAACTCATGTTTCACAGGATAAATCTCATGCAGTGAAGTGAGATATTCCACCAACACAAAAAACTGATTTTGCTGGAAGCAGGGAGAAACGTGTGACATAGGCAAAGTGCTGATCAAAACATGACATCAATCATAAGCGCGGCATTATAAATCAAAAGTACATCAAGATGCGCTAGTCAGAAAGCTCATTGTTTTGCTTATCTTCACCCTCTTTATTTCTGGGTAATTCGAGTGAACGAGGAAATATAAAATCGAAAGAATCGAGTGCATAGCGGTAAAGCTGAGCTGGTCGTTTACCCACGATTTTACTATGGTTGGTTTCTTCAACTGCGCCCGCTTCTATCATACGGCGTCTAAACGCTTTTTTATCTAACGATTGCCCAAGAATAATTTCATAAATGGTTTGTAGTTCAGTCAGCGTAAATAATTCAGGCATTAGACTAGCTGGCAATGCGGTATAACGAGTTTTATTGGTTAAACGCTCTAATGCTAAGCTGAGCAATTCATTATGATCAAAAGCTAATGCAAAATCTTGAGCTTTTGCTACAGGCACCCATTCGCTGTATTCAGCCAAGGCTTGTTGTTGGTAGGCATTAAAATCAATTAAAGCAAAATACAAAATAGTTACGGCCCAGCCACGTGGGTCACGTTTGGCATTGCCTACAGAGGCAACTTGTTCTAAGTAAGGTGAAGCAATCCCCGTTTTTTCGACCAGCTTACGATAAGCCGTGGCCATCAAGTCTTGATCATGCTTTAAATCGGCAAAACCACCCGGTAAAGCCCATTGGTCTTTGGCTGGAAAGTTTGGTCGCTTAATGAGTAGTACCTGCAACTGACCATTAAATACCGAGAAAATAGCCATATCGACCGTGAGTAAAGGCGCGTCATAATCTCGGCGATCATAACTGGCAAGGAATTCTTGTTCAGTTTGAATAGTCACGTTCAGCCTCTCAATAAAAACGATGAGCCGATACACACGCAACGGCTCATCTAAATTCAGTTATACGATAGATAAACGCTCACGAATTTGATCTAGAGTACACTCATATTGAAGTTTACCATTTTCAAAGACTGTTTTTAATGCTCCGCCTTGTTCTTGTTCGGCTGTTTGCTCATCAAATAAAGTAAAACCATTTTCACTTTCTTCGATGCGTAAAAGACCTTTCGCAGATTTTTTTACACCTGAGTCAGTAATCGGGTCTTTAAATAGCTCTCGACCTACACCATTGACCTGCCCCCAAGTTGCTTTTACAGCAAACCCAAAGGTATCGCGAGTTAAGTAGTTATAGGTAAAGCTGCCGATCCCAAACACCAAGTTATTTGATGCAAAACCTTTGGCTTCAAGTCCTTCTAAAATACGCTGTGCGCGGTCTAAAGTAATTGAATCGCCATAAATTAAACCGACACGTTCATTCAGAACTTTATAGCCTTGCTCAGTGGTTGTACCGCCAAACACTTCCCATAAACATTCAACAGCGCCTTTATAAGCTGGACTACCGATTTCGGCGTCTGGGTCACCACAAATAATTTTAACAGGGTCGCCAGAGTCTGGACGGAAAACTAATTTAGCCAAGCCTAAAGCATTGGGTTGTCTCGCCAAAATTTCAGATTTTAACGCCACCGTAAACTCGGTAATCACTCGCCAAAAGTCCCATGTATCAGACACAATACTGACAACACCAGACGGATAAAGCTCGCAGATTAAACGCTTAAATGTGTCTAGCTCACTGTTTTCTGTACCCATACACATCACACTGTGTTCGGTCGCTGGTACAGATACCCCAATCACACCAGTTGCATTGTAATATTCTTCGGCATAGTCAATTGAAGCAACCGAGTCTGTTCCAATAAAACTGGTTAAGTGACCTACGCCTGATTGCGCCGCATCATAAATGCCACTCATACCACGGCTACTAAAATCGTGTCCTTGCACAGGTACAAAATCAAGTGGTGCGCCAGTTTTTACGGCATATTGTGTTAATAATCGTTTGTACTCGTAGGCAATTGTGGCCGTAGTGCAGCTTTTCCAAAGCTCAGCACTTAATACAGTTTCAATATAATTCGTTAACCAAAAGAAACGCGGGTCGGTATTAATGACGGTGAGCACAGGTACGCGCATATTGACGCGGCAGCCTTCTGGCAATGCTTTAATGCGTAAAGGTAAATATCCCAAGTCGTGTAACGCTTCAATGTGATCAACAGGTACTGCGCCTTCACCTAATGAACTATCCATACGGCGTTTATAAGCAGCCACTACTTTGTCTTTAGGTTGCTTGAAAAAGCCTTCATTCCATGTATCGATTAAAAAGTGTTTAATAAAACCCTGAAGCCCAAAGAACACCACTTTATCGTCAAAGTCAGGCAGCATTTTTGCGAGTCGAGATGAACGCGGCGTAAAGTTTGCGTATACATACTCTGTGCCTGCCGGATACTGACGTCTGTGGTCAGCTTTATAAAAATCGATAGCATTTAATGGGTTAAGTTTAATCGTCATCTTTATTCTCTTTATTTTGCTGCAAAAGCAATTACTGAAATTTTGTCTGATGGTTGTTGTGGAAAGCTGTCCGAGGTAAATAGCTGGTCAAGCAGCCCATCAAAAACCTCTATTCCTTTACTGAAAATACCGTGGGTCACATATAGAACGACCTTATGGCAATTGAGACGACGGAGTTCTTTGGCAATACCAATAAAGGTTGCACCGCCGTCACAAATGTCATCGGTAATGACTGCGGTTAAACCTGATAAATCAGAAGCATGTACATGTGTACCCAAAATTTTGCCAGTCACGGGGTCTCGTTTTTTATCACACTGAACAATAGTGATGGGTTGTTTTCGCTCAACATTAAAAGCATCTGCAACCATTTGTGTACGTGCTTTTGCACCTTTATCTGGGCAAATCAATACGGTTTTTTCATCTTTTAATAATGTGCTTAGCGCTTCACTCTTTGTGATGATGTCGACTGAACTGACATTTATAACTTCGCTAAAAGAAGTATTGGCAGCAAGTAAGGCTGTTGTTACTTGACTATGGCAGTCCCAAACAGTGATTTTGCCTTGTTTGCCCGCTTTTTTGTCTGCATTGATGTTGAGTAGCTTCGTCATCACATCAAGCGAGAATGCTTGGCCTACTGCACAAATACGATCCTGACGTGCATATGGAAAATACGGAATTTCTAGGTCAACAGTTAAGCCCTGATTCAGCAATATATTTTCAAGTAGTAAATAATCCATCACATCATGACTTGAGGTCATTTGTGCGCGAACGAGTACTCTGCCAGCTAGTGAAGTTAAAGTTTTCTCATCAATCTGAACATGACGCTCGCCACCAGAAAACTGCGAAAATTTCACTGGAATTTCATTTCTTGCCGCATCTAAAAGCTGGATAGCCATATCATCCTCTTTTTGTCTGATGACCTTCGATAAATATATAGTGGCATAAAGCCACTATATATTGCAAGTCTATTTTTTAAACTTTTTTTCAAGCTAATTTAAGACATAAAATTGAGGGTTTTAGAGCGTTTATAAATTAGTTATTTAATAGAAATTATTATTCAACCTATTGAAAAAATAATTAATTTACAAAAATCATGACTAGTAAAACTACTATTAAAAGTAGCGGATACAACTTTGCCCGCCATAAATCAGGTAGTTTTGAAATAAAATTTTTCTAATAAATTATAAAAATTTACTCATGTGTATAGTGTCATAGGTATCGATCCATTCCTGTTTAATCACTTTAAACCCTTGTAGAGTCCAAAATTCTTCAGCCGCCGGCAAAAATGGATGGGTATGTAAATACAAGCTAGTAATCCGATTGTTTTTTGCATGGCTAAACAACATGTCACATAACTTAGTTGCGATGCCCTTACGGCGGTATACAGGCAATACAAACAACTTAACCACTTCTACCGTATTGGACGGCAAATTTAAATCAAAACGATGGTCATATGCCCGGTATGCAATGGTGCCAATAATGCGGTTTTGGTCTTTTACGGTAATGCAGCAACCCAATGGGTCATGAACATAATATTGCTCAAAATTTTGTAAATCTTTAGGAACTTGCCCATGATAGATTTCTGGGAATAGCAGCTGTCTTGTATAAAGTGCAAATTCTACCGCAGAATCGTAGTCAGATTTTTCAACCAACTGATAATCTAACATATTTATAGCCAAGAATGATCAGGGATAACAATAGTTTTGTCTTGAATCATGGCCTCATGAAACTCAACATCGTAGACACTTTTTAAAAACTTTGGATCGGTTATTCGTGTTTTTGACTCAGGCTTAACCACCTCATGTTGTCGCATAAAAAACAGATGATCTGCAAATAAAAAAGCCAAGTTAGGATCATGCATAATCGCAATCACCGTAAAATTTTGCCGCGACAACTGACGCAATTTTTTCATTAAATAAGACTGATAATAAACATCAAGATGGTTGGTTGGTTCATCAAGCAAAATAACTTTTGGGGCTTGCACTAAAATGCGGGCAATCATAACCAATTGCCTTTCACCACCCGATAGCTCTGTATAAGGACGATCACGCAAATGCTCAATGTCTAAATCAAGCAAAGCTTGGTCTACACGTTCCCAGTCTGATTTTGAAGGTCTATATCTGCTAAAAGCAGCACGACCTGTAATCACCACATCTTTAACTAAAAATGGAAACACGGTTTTATGAAACTGCGGTAAAAAACCGAGTAACGCAGCTCGATCTTTTCCTTTAAAGTCCGATAGTGGTTTTCCAGAGTAACGAATCAATCCATCTTTTACGGGTTCTAAGCCCGCCATCAGTTTAAACAGTGTCGATTTCCCACAACCATTGCGCCCTAAAATCACTGAAAACTGATTTTCAGGAAACTCCAGATGAATATTTTTAAGAACCTGTTTATGCCCATAGGCATAATTTAACTGATCAATTTGAATCATGCCCAATGAGTCCTCTGTGTTTTCATTAATAATAAGAAAAATGGCGCGCCAAGTAGCATGGTAAAAATACCAATCGGTATTTCAAATGTCAGTAAAACCCGAGAAAAGTTATCAATCATCAGTAGAAAACTGCCGCCCAAAATCATATTGGCAGGAATACTGTAGCGGTGATCTGGTCCCACCAGCATTCTCACAATATGCGGCATAAACAGTCCATATAAGCTAATAATGCCCGCCGCTGCCACAGATGTTGAAGTACATACGGTCACCAGCGCAATTAAAAGAAGCTGTTCCCAGCGTGGGTTAACACCAACAGCTTGAGCTTCTTCAGCACCGAGTGCCATTAAGTTTAGCCGCCAGCGCATCGCAAATAATCCAGCAAGACCAATACAAATCGGTAGCACGGCGTATTGAACCTTTTGCCAAGAAGCCTGATGTAAGTTGCCCATCGTCCATTGCACTATTGCTTGCAGTTTAAATGGATCACTTAAGTATTGAATAATCGTAAGGCCTGCTAAAAACAGCCCCGAAACAATCATGCCCGATAAAATTACCATCACTAAAGACGTCTGGCTTTCATGTTTCTGATGTGCAAATAAATAGGTTAAGCCAACAGCGCACACACCAAAAATAAAGGCTGATAGATTTGGCGAAAGCCAACTTAAAGAAAGTGCTAAACCTGCACCGAACGCCGCTCCAGATGAAATACCGAGTACATATGAGTCAACCAAGGGATTACGAAATAATGCCTGCAAGCCATTCCCCGCAGTTGCTAATGCAGCTCCCACCATAAAGGTGAGTAAGATTCTGGGCAATCTGACATTGACTAGAATGTTTTGCATCAGTCTAAATTGTTCCGCGTCAAAATATGGCGTACCAAAGACTGCTTGTCCACCCCACAGCCCATAGTCCCATGCACTTAAGGTCTGAGTTGGCCCAATCAGCAACGAGATAAAAATCATGAGGAACGGTAACGGGTAAAACCAATAATATTTCAGCTTTTCCATATTCATTGCACCAACGCTTTGGCAAGCTGCTCACCATACAACTTGTTTAAAATACGCTGTTGTAAAGCACTTACTGGTAAATCAGACTGTTCAGGGTAAATACTATGATTCAAATAAATCGCCGTAATAATGATTTTGATGGTATGTGGGTTATATATAAATGCAGGACTCAGATTAAATACCTTACGGTGCTGTACGGCACTTAAGCCTTGTAATTCTTTTCGTTCATAAATCAGTTTGGGATCGGTATTCCAAAGCACAATATTGTCAGGGTTCCACTCAATTAATGTCTCGGGGTTTACATTAGGTTGATTGGCATTGGTCTGAACAATATTGTACGCACCCGCCAGCTCAATAAAGTCATTGGTAATTGACTCACGTCCAGAAGTAGAAAAAATACGTCCTCCGGACCATGCATAGTAAATTGATTGCTTATTTGGTTGACCTGCAGTCTTGGCTGCGACCTCCGCAACAACTTCATCCGAAAAATTTAAAATTTCCTGAGCGCGCTTTTGAGCACCACTTAAAACCGCAATTTCAGATAACTCTTCTTTTACTTGCTCGTAAGTACCTGACTCCATGACATATACAGCAATGCCAAACTGCCGTAACAGTTCAATCGTTTGGGTTTGCCCGCTCCCCAAAATCACCAGATCAGGTTTTAACAACACAAGACTTTCAATATTGGTTGCATTTGCCCCTTGTGAAGGCGTTGCAAGCTGTTTATTGGCAATGCGTTGATCTATTTTTGAATAGGCATTAAATAATAAAGGTTGGATGTATACTTCGGCCGGTATACCAATCACTTTGTGACCTTGCCCTAGCATATATAAGCCATCTAAACCCGACTCAAATAAAGAAACAATTCTTTGAGCTGGTTTGGCTACACAGACTTTTGTATTTGTACTATCAAAAACACATATCGAATGAGTTGTTAAGTTTTCTTGAGTTTTTCTATTTTGTTCAGATGAAGAGCATCCGTACAGGATGAATAAAGTGAGTATTGAGACCAGCAATCTCATTTTTGGTATTTTGCGCACAAATGTGGTGCAAAATAAAAAGACGTATCTATTTGGTGCATTTTTCATGTGAAAAAAACACTATAAGAGAGCAAAGCGGTTTGTATCATCATTTATACAACAATCAAATTAAGTATGTTAGATAAGGTCTTAGATAGTAAGCAAAAAAAACGCCAAATTTACCAAGTAATAAAAACTATTGAATGATTGGGCTAAAAAGCCTACATAAAAGCGAGTCAAATAATTTAATCATGTTTACAGCTCATTCAACATCAATAGAAATAAATCGCTATAATCCGCCCCAACACCTGATAGACACTCTTTTCTGATGCTGACTCAATCATCCTTCTGGCGTAGTCTTTACCGTTTAATTCATATTTATGCTGGTATTTTTATTGCACCATTAATCTTGTTTGCTGCAATTACCGGTTTACTCTATGCCATTACGCCTCAACTAGAACAAGTCATTTATAAAGATGTTCTATACGTTCAGCCGCTGGATCAACCGCCACATAAGCTGAGCCAGCAAATTGAAGCCGCAAAGCAAGTAATGCCTAAGTCTGCACAGGTGATTGAAGTTAGGCCAGCACCAAGCGCTGACGAGACAACACGTGTCATTTTTTCAGATCCACTACATGATTTTACGAGTGAAGCCGTTTTTATTGATCCTTTTACGCTTAAAGCCCAAGGCCATCTAGCGGTCTATGGTACGAGTGGAGTGTTGCCGTTTCGAACTACGCTTGATCAACTGCATAGTAATTTATTGCTAGGGAAATGGGGACGCTTTTATAGTGAATTGGCAGCAAGCTGGTTAGCTATTTTGACTTTAACTGGACTATATAATTGGTTGAAACGTCGTCAAAATCTTAAAATTCGACAAACACAAAAAAATAAATTATTGAGATGGCATAGCACGCTGGGTTTAACTTTATTTCCACTCTTATTATTAATCGCCATTACAGGTCTTACATGGTCTGAATGGGCTGGCGATAATATTCGAGTTGCCCGTCAATGGCTTAACTGGCAAACCCCAACATTAGCAACTTCACTTCAAGAAGATAATTTACCTACAGTGATGCACCATGAACATCACGAAATGCCACACAGTGAAAATCTCAATTTAAATATCGTTTCAAGTGAGTACGATAGCGCTCTTTCAATAGCTAGAGCTCATGGTATTGACGCGGCACAAATACAAATCAAACCACCGACCAGTGGAAATCAAGCTTGGACCGTAGCCGAGATTCAGCGCAAATGGCCAACTCAAGCAGACAGTATCGCCATTGATATGGAACAACACAAAGTTATCGATCAACTTGCGTTTAAAGACTATTCGCTGGTAGCAAAGCTCACCCGTTGGGGAGTTGATGCGCATATTGGGGTTTTATTTGGCTGGATAAACCAACTGGTACTGGCGCTTTACGCGCTTGCGCTGTGTATCATGATTATTTACGCATATAGAGCTGCGTTTAAAAACTCGAATTTAAAACACATGACAACCCACTTTGTTAGTCAAAGTTTATTGATTTGGAACCGCGCAACTGGGCCGCAAAAATTATGGTTTATAGCGGCGAGCCTCGTGTTAGGGCTAAGCTTACCTGTTTTTGGATTTAGTCTTTTAGTTACGCTATTTATCTTTGCTATGCGTAAATATATTCCTTCTAAATCATAAATTTTCATTCGTGTAAGGAGTTAGACTTAAGCTTTGTCTAACTCCTTTTTAATAAAAATCCCAAATCAAAAACAATGTGCTTTCAAACTCTTGCTTTAAAAAAAAGTGTGATTAACTATTAATAATCACCTTCTCGCACTGAAGACGGATGCCTATTTAAAGCAATCACTTCAATTTTCATATAAGGATAGAGAGGTAAACCTTGTAATAGATTATGTAGTTCCTCATTACTTTCAACATCAAAAATACTAATATTGGCGTATTGTCCTGTGATTCTCCATAAGTGACGACACTTCCCTTGTCTTTGAATTTCTTGGGAATAAGCACGCTCTCTTGCTTTAATATCTTCAATTTCCTGCTCAGTTAAATGGCTAGGTAAAGTCACATCTTTTCGTACGTAAAATAACATTCATTTTTTCCTTTTAAATAACACGTTCAATAATCAGTGCAATCCCTTGGCCTACACCAATACACATTGAACATAAGGCATAATGGCCACCTATCTGCTCAAGCTGGTTTAAGGCTGTGGTCACTAAACGTGCACCTGATGCACCAAGCGGATGACCTAATGCAATTGCACCACCGTTTGGATTTACTTTATTGCTATCGTTTGGTAAACCTAAATCACGGGTCACTGCCAAAGCCTGTGCAGCAAAGGCTTCATTCAGTTCAATTACATCCATCTGATCTAAAGTCAGGTTGGCTTGTTTAAGTAATTTTTTAATCGCTGGTGCCGGAGCAAAACCCATAATGCGTGGTTCTACACCTACCGCTGTTGAAGCAATGATCTTGGCACGTGGTTTGAGGTTATAAGTTTGAACAGCTTCATCAGAAGCAATCAATAAAGCTGCTGCACCATCGTTAATCCCTGAAGCATTTCCCGCAGTGACAGTGCCGTCTGCTTTGACAACAGGTTTAAGTTTGCTTAAACCTTCAAGGGTAGTTGATGCACGTGGGTGCTCATCGGTATCAATCACAACAGCATCACCCTTACGCTGAGGGATTTCAACTGCCACGATTTCTTTAGAAAAAAAGCCTTTGGCTTGCGCGCTTGCGGTGCGTTGTTGGCTCACCAAGGCAAACTGGTCCTGATCTGCACGATTGACGTTAAACTGTTCAGCCACGTTTTCGGCAGTCTGAGGCATGGTGTCTACACCATACAATTCTTTAAGTTTAGGGTTAATGAAACGCCAGCCCATGGTAGTGTCTTCAATCTTCTGGCTACGGCCAAAAGCACTGTCCGACTTACCCATCACATAAGGTGCACGGCTCATGCTTTCTACGCCACCTGCAATCACCAAGTTCGCTTCACCTGCCTTAATGGCACGGGCAGCAATGGCAATGGCATCGAGTGAAGAACCGCACAAACGGTTAATGGTCGTTGCCGGTACTTGATATGGTAAACCAGCAAGCAGTGCTGACATACGGCCAACGTTACGGTTGTCTTCACCGGCTTGGTTCGCACAGCCATAGATCACATCATCGACCTGTTCCCAATCTACATTCGGGTTACGCTGCATGAGTGCTTTAATCGGCACAGCGCCAAGGTCATCGGCACGGACAGGTGCAAGACCACCGGCATAACGGCCGAATGGGGTACGGATGGCATCGATGATATAAGCATTTTTCATTCTAACTTTTGTCCTTTA
>NZ_JAHPTU010000014.1:0-87341 GCF_025514355.1 Acinetobacter sp. WU_MDCI_Abxe161 | reverse complement strand
GCAGCGGTAGTTCAGTTGGTTAGAATACCGGCCTGTCACGCCGGGGGTCGCGGGTTCGAGCCCCGTCCGCTGCGCCATTCTCTTGATTCCCTTGTCTAGAGAATGTAGAGTATAGAGATACATTCGTTATCTTTTCTCATTAAGGGCGCTTAGCTCAGTTGGTAGAGCGTCTGCCTTACAAGCAGAATGTCGGCGGTTCGATCCCGTCAGCGCCCACCATTATTTCTTTCAGAAAATTTAATTTCGTAAATATCTTATGCTTGCATGTAAATTTACTTACTATGTGACTAAGTATTGATCCAACTTTTCTATTTTAAAATTAAATTCTTTATTTCATTGTTAAGTTATTCTTTTATTGATCGTTAGTTTTTAAGGTTTCACTTAGTACCTCTATATATACTCATACGTTTACGGGGGCTTTATTCTCTTTAAATTACGCTATGAGTGATTAAAAATAAGAACCTAATCTGTAATTTATTAGCGTCAACGTATCTCAATTTTATATTTGCACTGATTACTCATTTCTCAAAATAAAAAAACTGCTACTTTTGAATAGCAGTTTTTTATTAGATTATTTTTTAATATTCGTTTAGAAGCCATCCACTCGCGTATGCGAAGTATTCACGTAACCATGCATTGTAGCGAGTAGCCAATGGTGTCTCGGCAGCGACTCCATAAACTTGAGTATAGCCCTGTTTTTTTGCGATTGCTATTGCTCGAGGTATATGAAAATCACTTGTTACGATAGCGATTGGCTGGTCTAAGGTAATCTGATGTTGTTCTAATAAGGGTTTACTATTTTTTAAATTAAGCTCAGTACTAGTACTCTTATCTTCAAGGATCATTTGATCTTTTGCGATATGATACTTTTGTTCAAGATAACGAGACATAACCAATGCTTCGCTTTCATTTTCTGAAAAATCAAGACCGCCTGTTAAAACAACCTGTGCTTGCTGCTGTCTTAGGGCTAAAGGGGCGGCTGTATCTAAACGTTTTGCAAGAATTGTAGATGGTTTACCATTTTCGACACCACTTCCTAAGACAATAATTGCTTTTACTAGAGGTATATTATCTGAACTATCTTTATTTTCTTTAATAAAGCTAAAGAAATAGCCTAAGCCAATCAACCATATCCAGAAGCATAACCATCCAAAACGCCAAAGTGTGTGTAAGCGATAGTGATAAAAGAAAAAACGTTCTAAGTGATAATAAAATAAAGAATAGAGGCAGAAAAAAGCACCTAAAATTAAAGGAATAATTGTGCCTACATTAATTTTATTAAGACAAATTAGAACTAATCCATCTAGAAATAAAATCGAACCAATGATTGCTAGGAAAATACGGATCCACTTACTGACTTGCATTGTGCTTAGAGTTGCAATTTAAATTGCAGACAGTGTATGCAAAATCAATCTGAATGCAATAAAAAACCGAGTAAAGCATTTAAGCTATTACTCGGTTTTTGTTTTTATTGACCTTTAATACACATCACGACGGTAACGGCCTTGTTGTCTTAACTCATCTACCTGTTCTTCACCTAGAATTTCAATAAGGGCTTGATCGACTCCACTTGCCATACCTTCAATACTACCGCATACATAAAGAACAGCACCGCGTTCTACCCAGCTTACTAATTCTGCTGCATTCTGACGAATTACATCTTGAACATACACGCGTTGTTCTTGGTCTCTCGAAAATGCTAAATCAAGGCGTTTTAACATTCCTGTGGTTTGCCATGCTTCAATAGTTGATGCATAGAAGAAATCACATGCTCTTTGACGTTCACCGAAAATTAACCAATTTTCAGTGTAATCATGACGCGTACGGGTGTGTAATAGGCTCATTAAGCCAGCAATACCTGTGCCGTTACCAATACAAATAATAGGGCGGTTGTCATCAATTAGATGGAATGATTCATTGGTACGAATACGTAAAGCAATTTCATTATTAACTTGCGTAAGTTGAGTGAGCCAACCCGAACCTAAACCTAAATTACCAGACACATCATATTGTTGACGAACAACTAAACGAAGGACTTGTTGAGAAGGAATACTCGCAATCGAATACTCTCGTGTTGGTAAGTTAGGAAGCTGTTCTAATAAATGGTCCAGATTAGCAAATGGTTCAATTTCTCCCGTTAAGTCTTTGTTCCAAAGTGCTTTTTCAATTGAAATCTGTAATGAATCAACTTTTGAATTTTTAAGAATATGGTGGTGCTGCAAAAACTCATTAATACGTTCAGCACTATTACCCGGTTGTATTTCTGCAATATCACCTGCTTGCCAAATAGCCTCATGACTTGCTTTAAGTTCAATATTATAAGCAGGTTGGCCTAAGCTATTTGGGTTGAGTAAGTCACGTTGCTGCAATGTCCATGTATCAAAGACTTTTTCTAAATTTACAGCATGCAAATCTAATTTAGTTGCTTTCGCGAGAGATTGATTCCAGTTTTGGATATCCGATAGGTTTGCATTATCAACTTCAATTGTATTGAAGAGGGCATGAGCACCATTTGCTTTGAGCCAAGCGTCCACCGCATGACCAAAACTACAATAAGTGTCTGGATATTCTTTAGAACCTAGAGCCAAAACAGCATAGTTGATGTGCTTAAGATCTAAATTCGATTTTAAAAGTTTCTTAGCAAAGCTTGTGGCGAGATCAGGAGCATCACCAGTACCATAAGTACTGATTACAAATAGAACTTGCTCATGCTGCTCTAAATCAGCTTGTGTTAGCTGCTGTACAGGTTTTACCTGAATAGGTTGATGAGCCTCCTGTAAACTTGTTGCCGTACTCCAAGCGAGTTGTTCGGCTACACCAGTCTGAGTTGCATAGGTAATAAGCCAAGATTTTGCATTTGGATCAATGTATTGTCCCGCTAAAGACTGGCGAGCTGCCTGTGTTAATTTTTTCTGTTTACGGCGTTTAAGATAAAGCATCCATCCGGTAACCAAGAACAAAGGCATTGCTAGAGAAGCAAGCATCGCAACAAATTGATAAATTGGTCCAAAGAAGCTACCGCGATGTACAGGTAACATACTGCTCATAATCTTCTGATTAAGCTTTTTATCTTCGTAAAGCTCCATCTTTTCGATGTTGCCAGTTTGATAATTATAGGTGGCTTGGTTACGTGCACGTTCATGTTGTGGGGTAGCATCAACAAAGCTTAACTCAATTTTTCCATCATCTTTTTTCGGTAAGTTCAATGTTAGTGTCGAATAATCACGTCCGACCTGACTATTGAAACCGCTCCACGTTTGATTGAGTGCTGTAATAAGCTGAGTATTATCTAATTGTGGTTGATCATTATTACGGCCAGTTTGTTTGCCTTGTTGCATTCCACGATTTTGAGGAGTAGCGCCATGACCTTGTGACTTAGGTTGTTCAACGCCCATCACTTTGAACATGCCACTACGCCACCAATCATAAGACCAATATAGACCTGTACACGCGAAAAGAAGATAAAAAACAATGACCCATGTTCCGACAACAGCATGTAAATCCCAAATAAAATTTCGGCCTTTAAGTTTCGGTTTTACAGCAAGCCATTGACGAGCAGAATGCTTTTTGGGCCAGCGTAAATATAATCCACTGAGTACAAAGTAAATTAACATGAGTGCACAAGCACCAGTAATTTGTTTACCCACTTCACCAGCGGTTAAATTACGATGAATTTGTTGTATGAGTAATAACAACTTTCGGCCTTTAACATCTGGCAGAACCTGAGCGTTATAAGGGTTCACCATCATATTGTAGCCACGGCGTTCACCTTCTTTTTCAATATTTACAATAGAAGAAGAGGTGGGGTCCTTGGCAATTGTAATGCTATTAATTTTGATTTCAGGCTGAGTTGTATTGAAATGCTGATAAAGCTGAGCAGGGGTTAGTTTTGGACTATTTTTAGCTTGAACAACATAACTATCAGAATTCACCCATTTTAAAATTTGTTGGTCATAAGAATAAATTGCCCCTGTAACCCCCATAATGGATAAGATAAGGCCAGCAGTAATACCCAGAAACCAATGAATTTGAAATAAAATTTTTTTAAACATGGTCGAAAATGTAAATATGATGGAGATCTTGTAACGAAGTATAGCCGAAGATTGGGGAGATAATATGGATTTTGGAGATAATATTAATTTTCATTATCATTTATTTTTAGCTTATTAAAAAACCTCCCTGAGGAGGCTTTTTATGGAATAGAGAATTACAAGGTTTTTGGCTCGCCAACAGATTCTTTTAAGTGCGTGCGAATGGTGTTGAATGAGAAGTTCTTAGAATCCATGCGCTTAGGTAGAATATAAGCACCTTGTTGTTCTTGACCTTTTGGATCTTTTACTTTGAAATTGACCAAAATAAAATCAGGTGTATTGTACCATTCGTAGATATTTTTCCATCCAATAGTACCAACGCCTTCTTGTAGACCCATTTGTTGACGCATCACAATACCGTGAGGCTGCACACCTAAACGAATCCCTTTGATTTCCTGTACCGGAAACTCATTCATTTTGCGTTTAACGTACCATTCTAATCCGTATTTACGACCTAGGTAATAAAGTACTACAGCGACAATAGCAACCCAGCAAAAAACAGTAGAGTAGTTCTTAATAAAAATAAGACCTAATATAGCTAGGGCTAAAACGACACCCATAATTGCCCAAATTTTTGTGCTGATTTTATTGGTGCTGCGCCAGATAAGAAGCTGTGCATTACGTTGTTCAGCTTCTGACACATCATATGGAACAGGCTGAAGCGTATAAGCGTATAAAGTTTTCGCGGTCATAGTGCAAATAACAAATTGTAAACTGTTTTAAGTTTAGCATTAATTGGCATAAGTCAGGAAAGGATATTATGCCAATTTCATACTAATTTCCGACTCAAATTTATAACGATGCGAGCTCACTAGCATCATTATCAAGATCATGACTTAGCCGTTGTTTTAACATACTAAATCGGTTTAATACTCCAAGCATGAGCGAGAGCTGCTGTAAAATAATGAGTGATTTTTGGTCTTCCTCATTATTTTGACTTAAACGTTGGCGTATCGTTTGGAGCATATTTTGTGCCGTAAGATCAGGCATCTCATCTCTTAATAAAGCACCTTCAATGTCGTCTAGTGCTTGGTCTAAAAGTTTAAGAACAGCTTGATCTTGAATGTTTTCTCGATGTGCCCCAAGTGCTGCGATATAACTTAAAAATGTATGGTTTAAACATAAAAATTCAAAGATATCGGATTTACGGGTAGGGTCAAAGTCTGGCTCGGTCGCTAAAGTTGAAATAAGCGAAGCAACCTCGGCGTCAGTATTATGGGCAGCACGTCTTACAATACGGTAATTCAGCGCATGATTACGGCCTTCATGATATTGTTTAACGACTTCTGCTAAATATTTACATTGAGCTTGTAATGAACGTCTGATGTTGCGAGGTAAACGTCTGAATTTCCAATCCGGCCAAATAAATGTCACTCCAAACCAAGCTAGGGCACATCCAATTAAAGTATCTACAAATCGCGGAATAGCAGCGGCCATCGCTGAACCGTCTAGATTAAAGTTAATTAATGCAAGAATAGTGATAAAGGCTGTTGCCTGTGCATATTGCTTACTACGTAACTCAAAAAATAGGACTCCACTTAATATCAACATGAATAGTTGTCCTTCGGTCGAAGGAATTAAGAAGATAATTGCAAGTCCAACAACAATACCAATTAAGGTTCCGACAATTCGTAAGCGTAAGCGACGTTTGGTTGCGTTGAAGTTGGGTTGGCTTACAAATAGAGCCGTAAGCATAATCCAATAGCCATACTCAATACGGGTCATTTGGATAAAGACATAACCAATGAAAAGTACAATCGAAACACGAATTGCATGGCGGAAGAGTACAGATTCGGGAGTTAAATTCTGTTTTATTCGGATGATAATATCATTCCATCCTTGTAAATCATCATCTTTCAGCTGATTTTCGGCTTGTTTTACTTTATCAGATTGAATGTGTTGTTCAGTTTCCAAGTTGAGCAACTGAGAGTCGATAGACTTTAAATTTTGATATAAAGCGAAAAGAGCATTTACCCATAGAAGGTCATAATGCTGATCACGTCTTAGCTTCTCTAAAGACAATCTTAGATTTTCAAAACTCTGTTTAAAGCGTTTATTATGATTGTAAGGTTTACGTTGTAAAATACATTCATTTAGCTCTTGGCAAGCTTTACCTTGAACTGCCAAAATTCGTTGAAATCTAAATAAAATATCGCTGTGCTGAAAAATTTTGGCTAGTTTTTGATAGTCGATATGGGCTGAGTCAGCACGCTCATGAATATCTTGAGCAACAAAATAATAATGTAGGCTTCGGCGTGTATCTTTTTGTCCACGGTCACCTTTTAAACGAGTCAATAACGCTGTTTTTAAATCATTAAAAATCGTAATTAATTTACCATTTTCTAATGACAGCTCAATCATACTTTGCTGATAGCTGGCAGGCGTCATATCAACATCAAACAAATTTGACTTTGCGAATAAAAAGTCGCCTAGAGATGCATAAGACGCTGCGAGTTTGTCTTGCAGTTGGCGAACCGGAAACAATAAAAAGCTAATAGTGGCAATCAGGCCATACCACGCAGCACCTGCGACTAAAAGGGCTGGTTGAATATACCAATGATCGAAAAGATGAACACCCAACATGGTATAGACCGAAACAACCAAACAGCCATAAGAAATGGTGGCATAACGACGTCCTAACGAACCTAATAAAATCCAGCCAATACATGAAGCAATCAACCCTAAGGCAAAAGCCATTGGGTAGGGGAAGAGTAGTTGTACGGATGCTGCGGTAACGAAGAAACCAATATAAGTATAAATCAGGTTCATGATTCGCACGGAAAAGCGATCATCAATATCACTTAAACCTGCTGCGACCACACCTAAAGTAAGGGGAATGGTTGCTAATTGATAGCCCAAAAAATAAGGCACGAAAGCAGTTCCTGAAAAGGCTATCAGCATTCGCACGTTATACATAAATGTTGTGTTATAAGTCGCTCTTTTTAGGCGTTTTAACCAAGATTTCAAAGGAAGTCCTTGCTGATCAACCTGAGTGATAAAGGATTTGCGTATTTCTACACCAATGTTGCACAAATCATACGATAGACAGTGTAAGCTTGTCTGTATGCAAATGATTGAAAAATGAAATATCGTTATGTCTGAACAAACAGCCCAGCGTCAATACTCTATTGGCTGGATTATGTTGCTCGCTTTGCTCACGGCGTTAGGGCCGTTATCCATTGATATGTACTTACCTGCATTGCCACAAATGGCTCATGATTTTGGGGTAAGTACACAAATGGTGGCAAATACACTACCAGCTTATTTTTTTGGTTTAGCCATTGGACAACTGGTTTATGGTCCTCTAAGTGATCGTATTGGTAGAAAAAAACCACTTTACTTTGGCCTCGCACTTTATGCAGTCGCAAGCTTATTTTGTGTAATGGCTACTAGTGAATGGAGCTTGATTGCCGCTCGTATTTTGCAAGCATTAGGCGGTTGTGTGGGCGTAGTCATGGCTCGTGCGGCAATACGCGATAAACTGGATGTTCAAGGCTCGGCCCAAGCTTTCTCAAGCATGATGATTGTCATGGGACTTGCACCAATTTTGGCCCCAATGATCGGAGCATGGATTTTAATTTGGTTTCCTTGGCAGGCTATCTTTATCGCGCTTTCAATTGTGGGTGCAATCTGTTGGTTATGCGTACATTTCTTTTTTAAAGAAACATTGGCAAATGATAAAAGGCTTAAGCTATCGCTCTATCAAGTGGTGACCTTATATGGAGCTATTTTTAAAGATGCAAGTTTCCGCCTACCTATGTTTGCAGGGTGTTTAACAGGTGCAGCACTATTTTGTTATATCAGCTCAGCGCCTGCGGTTTTTATGGATCAGTACGGACTTAATCAGCAAGAGTTTGCTTACGTATTTGGACTAAATGCTTTTGGCATTATGTTAATGTCATCTTTAAATAAGCACCTAACAACACGTGTTGAGATCACTAAACGGTTAAAAGCAGGTTCATTTGTACAAGTGACTGGAGCCATCATTGTCTTTATTGCTGGTTTAGTTTCTGCGGCACCTTTATGGTTAGTTATGTTAGGGTTATTTTTAGCTATTTCAGGCATTGGTTTAACAGGACCAAATGCGATGGCGCTGGCAATGTCCAAACAAGGTGCTCGTGCAGGGACAGCAAGTGCAATTATGGGAAGTATGCAATTCGCTTGTGGCCTTTTAGGTGGTGTGCTTCTTAACTTTTTGATTTGGTCTGCATCACTCAATATGGGCGTAATGATGGTGTTATTTACACTGAGCGGTTTTATTGTCGTATTGAAAGCGACAAAACAGGTAAAAACCAAGCCATTCTCATAAATTTTTAGAGAATGGCCACTTATATATTATTCGTCTAGAAAAACTGCGAAATTTTCAACAGGCTCTCGAGGTGTAATAAAGGTATTTACAATATGCTGAGGGTCAGCATGACCTAACGCAATTGCACATACGAGCTCTTCTTCATCTGATGCACCCAAGATATCTAAAACAACAGGATGAAAATGGTTCCAAGCTGCTTGAGGGCATGTATCTAAACCACGTGCCTTAGCAGCGACCATCACGTTCTGGATCATCATTGCGATATCCATTTTAGACCCGATTCCCATGGTTTTATTTACGGTAAAGAAAAGACCGACTGGTGCATCAAACAGTTTAAAATTACGTAACTGCTGTTCAGCCATTTTTTCTTTTTCACCCTTTTGGATTTTGAGTAAACCATAAAGTCCCCAACCATTCTCGCGGCGGCGATCAATAAAAGGGGATATCCATTTTTCAGGATAATAGGCAAAAGTTTCTTTATATTGTTCTGCAAGTTGCGGGTTTTTTGAAACTTCAATTTGTGCAGCACAGACACGCTCAACAATTTCATCACGTTTTTTGCCTGTTACCACATAGACTTTCCACGGTTGAGTATTGGTTCCAGAAGGTGCTCGACTTGCGACTTTTAATATATCTTTAATCACTTCTGGTTCAATGGGAGTATTTAAAAATGCGCGGACAGAATGTCGAGAAGTGATAGCCTCATCAACGAGACGAACTTGTTCCAAATTCATGAGTACTCCTAGATCTTTTCTTAAATACTTCATGCTTTTTTGAAGCCTAATCTAATGCTTTGAAAGTACTTCATTTATAAGAAAAAAGTATTAGAAAGAAATATCCTTACAGATGTGATAATTTAATTGGTTTGGACATAATGTCTGGTTAATTATAATGCGAAAATGCCACTTTAGATTTAAATTAGACAAAAAAGCATCGCCTTATTGGCTATAAAAAGTAAATGCACAACACCAACTGGATTAAAAAATATTCAATTGAAAAAAAGGTATAATATGTTTAAAAACAGAGCGGAATGGATTTTTTTGAATAAAAAACAACCAGAAATTACATAAAATTTTAATGAAAAACATACACAAAATTTTAAATTTCTGCATAATACCGACTTTTTTACGCAGGTATGATTTCTCCATACTCAGGTTAGGAAAGAAATGGCTGCATACGAAATCCCTTTACAAAAAGGATTTTGGTGTAGAAATGGAGAAATACACGAGGAATAAGGAGCTTTAAATGAGTCTACCACTCATCAACAAGCAGTTCATGAAACAAGGATTGGCGATTACCATTGCAACCATGAAAATGAACATGACTCACGCAACTACTGGGCTACAAGAAAAACAACAGCTTAGTACAGATCTAAACGCACCCTTTTTCAATCAAGGGGAAAGGGGCGCAGATAGTCACATTATGGCGATGGCTTGTTACAGTCTTTGAAATTTATATCCAGTTTAGACATTCGCTCTCAAGTATATGTAAATATGCTTATTGGCTTAAATCCAGATTTTGTATAACTCGATTAATTGATGGGAATCATTAGACGAGATTATTTAGCGGTGGTCATTTGTTAGTTTCCAAGTTTGTAGCTGAGTCGATCCATACTACTTTTCCGAAAAGGGAAATGTTCAGTAGTGCGATGATATTATTTTTTTTGAAGGTCGCTTTCTCTCATGCAACTTTCAAAGGCTTAGTGTTGGGCATGATGTTGCTTAAACTTGTGACGATAATTGCTATTCAATTGACATTAAAAGTTTTTTCTTAAATGTACTGAAAGAGTCCCAATTTTTAGGGGCTTTTTTGTTTATTGCAGTATTTTGGCTTGTGCTAATAGCACATTAGCAAGAACGTAAGCGGACCGAGTATGAATGAACAACTCAATGCCACACTGATGTCGTGGGTACAATTTTTTAATGATCCTTTATGGGATTTTCTGGTTATTTTCTTGCTGGCTGTCGGTATTTTTTATACGGTCTTAACAGGGGCAGTGCAAATTCGCATGTTCTTGCAAAGTATTCGTGTTATGAAAAGTAGCCGTACAGAAGGCGCAGATGAGCATGGCCTTACGCCTTTCCAGGCGTTTGTAACTGGCCTTGCGAGCCGGGTTGGGGTGGGTAACATTGCTGGTGTGGCAATCGCGATTGCAATTGGTGGTCCTGGTGCGGTGTTCTGGATGTGGGTAACTGCTGTACTCGGTATGAGTTCTGCTTTTATTGAGTCTACACTTGCTCAGCTCTTTAAAGTTAGAGATAGCAAGACTAAGCAATTTCGCGGTGGACCAGCTTACTATATTACTCAAGGTTTACGCAGTAAAACCTTTGGTGTGGTTTTCGCACTAGCACTCATCTTTACTTATGGTTTCGTATTCAACTCGGTACAAATTAATGCGATTGCTAATGCTTCTTCACATGCTTGGGGTTGGGACAAAGCCAATCTTATTGCACATTTAGGTAGCGTTGATTTTGAAATCTCTTGGGTTGGTCTTGCTCTTGTAGTTATGGTTGCATTGGCAATTTTTGGTGGTATTAAACGTATTGCTAAATTTGCAGAGATGTTTGTACCTTTAAAAGCAGGTCTTTACCTAGCCGTTGCTCTCTATATCGCATTAAGCAATTATGCAATTTTGCCTGATATTTTAAAGCTGATTGTGACTGAAGCTTTCCATTTTAATGCTGCGGCAGGTGGTTTCTTTGGTGCTGCTGTATCAATGGCAATGATGCAAGGGATTAAGCGTGGCTTATTCTCTAACGAAGCAGGTATGGGTTCAGCACCAAACGCAGCTGCTGCGTCTGATGTAAAGCATCCTGTAAACCAAGGTTTGGTTCAAATGCTTGGTGTATTCGTAGATACGTTCATTGTGTGTACAAGTACGGCAATCATCATTTTAGTTTCTGGCGTTTACCAAGATGCAGGTTTTGTTGGTGTTGAATTAACTCAACGTGCATTAGAAACTCAAGTTGGACACTGGGGTTCAGACTTCCTTGCTGTTCTATTATTCTTGTTCTGTTATTCAGCTGTACTAGGTAACTATGCCTATGCTGAAAGTAACGTACAGTTTATTAATAACAACCCGAAAGTCATGTTCATCTTCCGTATTTTCGTATTGGTGATGGTGTACTTCGGTGCAATCGGTAGTGTTCCACTTGTTTGGTCAATGGCTGATTTGTTTATGGGTATCATGGCAACCATTAACTTGATTGCAATTTTACTATTAACGCCAATGGCACGTACTTTGTTAAAGGATTACCGCGAGCAATTGAAACGAGGCATTAAAGAGCCAGAGTTTAAAATTGATAAATATCCAGAATTGAAGAAAAAAGTCGATTCAGATATCTGGTAAGTTTCAAAAGGCCTCTTATATAAGAGGCCTTTTTCATATGGAGGGTAAATAAAATACTTGAGTCTAAATTTTAAACATGACAAATTAAATAAATTCACTACAGCTTTTCACGAAAGTAGTCACTAAAATTGCAATCCGAACTTAAACCTCATAGTGCGAAGATGGGCCATGAAACAGCTTAAATTGTGGGTTCTCGGACTCTCTTTGGTGTTGGCGGGATGCCAGACCACCACACACTTGTCTGCTGCTTTAAAACCACAAACGACAGAAGCTTATGCTCGTCCTGTCGATCAGCCATTTGCACGAATTAAAAAAATGCAAAAACGCCCTGTTGTTGCGCTTGTATTGGGGAGCGGTGGAGCACGTGGTTACGCTCATATAGGAGTTATTGAAGTTTTAGAACAACACGGTATTCGACCAGATTTTATTGTAGGTACCAGTGCGGGAAGTATCGTTGGCGCAATTTATGCAAGTGGTAAAACACCTGCTCAACTGCGTGATACTGCTTTAAAAATGAAAGCTGGTGATGTTCGTGACATTAGTATTGGTCTAAAAGGTTTTTTTGATGGCAAAAAAGTAGAGAATTACGTTAATGAGCAGGTAAACAATATGCCACTCGAAAAAATGAAAATCCCTATGTATGTGGTTGCAACCGAATTAAAGCATGGTACCAAAACCGTATTTAACTATGGCAATACTGGGCAAGCCGTAAGAGCCTCTGCTTCTATTCCGAGTATGTTTGTGCCGACTAAAATTGGTAAATCTGAATATGTCGATGGTGGGTTGGTGAGTCCTGTGCCGGTTGAAGTAGCACGAGATTTAGGTGCGGATGTTATTATTGCCGTTGATATTCTAGCTCAACCCATTTACACAGAAACATCGAATGTCTGGGGGCTGTTCAACCAGAATATTAATATTATGCAAGGACGTTTGGCGGCGGAAGAGTTGCAATATGCGGACGTAGTTATTCAGCCAGATTTAAGAGAAAAAGCGCATATTTTTGATGTCAAAGGCCGTGAAGCCACGATGAAATCTGGTATAGACGCAGCCAATGCCAAGCTTTCCGATATTCAGTTTGCTATTGATGAAAAAATAGCTGAACAAAATATGTCTACGGAAGGACTGAGTGCCCAAACCCAATAAATAAAGGTTAATATTCTGAAAATTAAATAAAAGCCTAAAAAGGGCTTTTTTTTATGGAAGTTTAAAACTTCAATTTTTGGAATAAAATTTTTTGTATATTAGAGACATGTTGGATATGCTGAAAATTCTAATGGCCGATATCAAATATTGTTGCCATTTTTCAAAAATAATTGATTTGTAGTGTGTTGAGGCTGACTGGATAAATGATACAGCAACAGGTTAAAAATGGGTTTCCAACATTAGATGATGTTCATGCTGCCGCAGAGCGTTTGGAAGGTTTAGTTGTAAAAACTCCCTTTGTTTTCTCAGAAACCATTTCTAAAACCTTAGGGGCTGAGATGTGGCTGAAATTTGAAAACTTACAATTTACAGCCTCGTTTAAAGAGCGGGGTGCTCTCAACAAACTATTATGTTTATCTGAGCAAGAAAAGCAGCATGGTGTTATTGCAGCTTCGGCAGGTAACCATGCACAAGGCGTTGCCTATCATGCTCAGCGTACAGGGGTGACGGCAACTATTGTAATGCCGAAATCTACGCCTAATGTAAAAGTACAGCGAGTGCGTGAATATGGGGCACGAGTTATTTTGCATGGCCAAGATTTTTCAGAGGCAGCGGCTGAAATGCATCGTGTTGCACAAGAAGAATCTTTAACAATTATCCACCCATTTGATGATGCTGAAATTATTGCCGGTCAAGGAACCATTGCGCTTGAAATGCTTGCCGCTGTACCTGATCTGGACATTTTAGTTGTGCCAATTGGTGGCGGTGGCTTAATTTCTGGTATTGCAATTACTGCTAAAGCGATCAACCCGAAAATTAAAATTATTGGGGTACAATCAGTCGTATACCCAAGTATGGCAAAACTACTGTGCAATTATCAGCATGCAGTTTCAATGGGTTCGACCGTTGCTGAAGGTATTGCGGTAAAAACGCCGGGTGAGCTTACGACTCAAGTCGCTAAAGAATATGTTGATGACATTGTCGTTGTCACTGAAGATATGATTGAAGAAGCGATTGCGCTATTACTCAATATTGAGAAAACAGTGTGTGAAGGGGCAGGCGCGACAGGTATCGCTGCAATTATGTCTCGTCCCGATCTGTTTTTAGGTCATAAATTGGGTGTGGTGCTGTCTGGTGGCAATATTGATACACGCGTTATGGTCTCTGTATTACAACGTCATTTAACTCGGACAGGGCGTATGGTGCGCATACGTGTTGAATTGCCGGACAATCCGGGGGCATTAGCGCGTTTAACGGCCATTATTGCTGAGCAGGGCGGTAATATTTATGAGCTGCGTCATGAACGCTTTGCGGCAACAAGTCGTGCCAAAGAAAGTGCCGTGAGCGTCGATGTCGAATTAAAAAGTGCCTCTGACCTAGATTTGCTCATTCAAGCAATGCAATTGGAAGGCTATATTGTTCGTAAAGAAGAGATTTAATCTCTGATATCACTATGTTATAAAAGCTGTATATGGCTCTATCGAGAGTCATATACAAGGTAATTTAAATGGATTAAATTGCCAAAAAAGGGATTAATTTACAAAAAAACGATCAAATCCTTCAATGAAACAGGAAAAACTGACAATTCTCTAAACTTTACCCTTCACAATTTTAAGGTTTAGGTTTTAGTATTCCTTTCATTGTAAATTTGAAGAAATATAGGGATATCCACGCTCAATGTTCAAATCATTTTTTCCATCACCACGGTATTTTTTCATATCTGCGGTTGTTTGGATCGCACTCAATATGGTGCTCTGGTATACAGGTGGAGATCACTGGGGGGAGTATTTAGGCTTTCCTCATGGTTATGCAGATGCTGAGTTGCCTATTGGAGTAAGCCGTTTTTGGTCGCCTGCTTTTCTATGGTTCTATCTTTGGTTTTTAATCTCTACGGCGCTTTTTGCTGGTTTTTGGAAAATTGTTTCTAATAATCCATGGCAACGTTGGTCAGTGTGGGGTTCGGCATTTATTTTGTTTAACATTTGGTTTGCTGTTCAGGCTAGCGTTGCGATTAATGCATGGTATGTACCATTTTGGGATTTAATCCAGAAAATGCTTTCGAGTGGAGGAGGAGACCTCTCGGCACTATATAGTGAAACAATGGTCTTTCTGTATATTGCTATGGTCGCCGTGACTCTTGCTGTGATTAATGCCTTTTTCACAAGCCATTATGTATTCCGCTGGCGTACAGCAATGAATGAATATTATACAGAGCATTGGGAAAAACTACGTCATGTTGAAGGTGCTTCGCAGCGTGTGCAAGAAGACACCATGCGCTTTGCAACAATTTTGGAAGATTTGGGAGTAGAGTTAGTAAAAGCGGTTATCACATTGATTGCGTTTTTACCTATTCTATTTCAACTCTCTAAACATGTTCCCGTTTTACCGATTGTGGGTGAGTTAAATCACTCTTTAGTATGGGCCGCAATAGTGTGGTCAGTTTTCGGTACTGTTCTATTGATGGTAGTAGGGATTAAGTTGCCAGGCTTGCAATTTAACAATCAGAAAGTAGAAGCGGCTTATCGTAAAGAATTAGTTTACGGTGAAGACCATGCTGATCGTGCAAAACCTGCTACCTTGCGTGAGTTATTTAGTAATGTACGTAAAAATTATTTCAGACTTTACTTCCATTATGCCTATTTTAATATGACAGCGATTTGGTATGGCCAACTTGATGTTTTATATAACTTGGTTGTCCTTTTCCCATCAATTGCTGCTGGTAAGCTCACATTAGGTTTAATTCAACAAATTGCAAATGTATTTGGTCGTGTACGTGAATCTTTTCAATATTTAATTAGTTCATGGAAAACAATTATTGAACTGCTTTCAATTTATAAGCGTTTAAAAGCCTTTGAATCGATACTACATAAATAAAAGAAAACCCGCGAAAGCGGGTTTTTTTATAAGCATTGGATTAATGTGTTGCGTTATAAAAATTAAGAATAGGGCCAACTAAAGACTGGTGCGATTTATCTAAGGTGACTTGAATTTCTCTATAGTTAAAAGTGTCTTCATCATCATATTTTGCAACGCCATGGGTTTTATTGTTTACTTGCGGAATTTGATAACTAAAAAAAGCAACTTTTTTAGAAGGGTGAATAATATTGATGAGTTTTTTTGAGTCTTTATAACCGCCAAACTCATTTTCAAGACTTTCTTTTAACAGTTCGGGAAAATAAAGCGTTGCATTTGGTAAGCCACATCCAACGCAAAATGAGGAGTCATAAAGCTTTATTGCTTGTTTGTGGTCTGGACTCATGACTAGAGCAAAACCAGTTCCATTCGCACCTGTATTTGCTTGCACATCTTGCCAGTTTATGGGAACGAGCACTAAACCTATTTCAGGTAATGCAAGAAGCTTGAGCTGCTTGGCATGTTCAGCATCGAGTTTAAAATTAAAACGGCAGCTTTTAGGCGTGCATTTTTCAAAATCTTTAAGTAAACCATCCTCCATTGGGTTCTGTGCAGTAACACCATAAAACGGAACTGTAACGCTGTTTAAAAATTTTGCCTCTCCTAGAGTGTAGAACTGATTATCTGCTTTGCGGGTCTCAGCAGAGCTATAAAATTTGGGGAAATGAGGAGTAAAACTTTTTACTTCTGCATAAGCAGTTGAAGTTAGACTGACCAATGCGGTACACAATAAAAAATTTAGTTTTTTCATTTTTAGAAAGTAATCAGTTTAAATTTTATCTAAATCTAGCATATTCTTTTAAACTAAACGGTAACTCAAAATTTTAAACTGTTTTTAACTTCATAATAAAAACAGACTAATAGAGATATGAAAAAATGAAAAATATATTGTCAATCTGCTGTTTGGCAGCCCTGAGTTCTTATAGTTTTGCTCAAGACATAAAAGGTATTTCATTTTCACATCAAGAGTGGGAAATCTCTTGTAGTAATACGGGTACATGTAAAGCCGCAGGATATCAAAACGAGGAAAATGGCGATAAACCAGCTTCAATTTTATTAACACGTAAAGCAGGTCCAAAACAACCCCTACAAATTGAATTTGCTTTATCAGACTACGAACAAAGCTTGCCGGCTAATCAGCTTAAAAATATTCATTTTTATATAAATGGTAAAGATTTAGGCGCTGTGGCTGTAGATGGTGTTGAGTTGCCACTTATGGGTAAATTGAATAGCTCACAAGTCAACACTCTACTACAGCAGTCTAAACAGAAAACTGAAATTGTATTTAAAAATGCTCAGCATGAATGGAAAGTTTCTGATGCTGGAATGACTGCTGTGTTATTAAAGATGGATGATTTTCAGAAGCGTATCGGAACTGTTGGTGCTTTGGTTAAAAAGGGCAGCACTAATGAAACCAAAGTGCTTATGCCTGAGTCAAAACTACTTGTTAAGCGGATTAAGACTTCAAACAAACCTTATTTAACTTTACAGCCTAAAAGTAAACAGTACCAAGTAATACATCGTAGCTTAATGGCAGCTAATCCGAATCCTAAAGAAGACTTTTGTGAAGGAATTTATGGCGGTAATAGTGATGGAGCTGAACCACAGAAAATCGAGCTATATAAACTAACTAATAAGAAAGTTTTGGCGACTACATTGTGTTGGAGAGGCGCTTATAACGAAGGGTATGGGGCTTGGGTGTTAGATGAGTCTTTAAATGGTAAGGCAACATTTGTGACTGAGTCCGCTTCAGATTTCGATAGCGGTATTATTAGTAGTGCTCAAAAGGGAAGAGGCATTGGAGACTGTTGGGCAAGTGAAGAATGGGTATGGGATGGCAAGAGTTTTGTACACACTAAAGATATGTGGACAGGTATGTGCAAAGGCTTGGCAGCAGGTGGGGTGTGGGAGCTTGATCGAATAGAGTCTGCGGTCAAATAAGTATTTTGCGGTTACAGAGTCATAACAGGTAACTTTAGTGACTCTATGATAAAAAGAACAGATTGTTTATTGGAGCTAGACCTATGTCACGTCATTTTTACGCTATTGCTCGCCGTAAGTTTTCACATCTGAGCCGTTCAATATGTGTAGCGGTTGCTGTACTGGGTACAGCACAAGTTGCGATGGCGGGTCCAACAGTCGATCAACTCAGCGACTGTCTGGTGAAAGCGACAACAGCATCAGATAAAACAACTGTGCTTCAATGGACATTTACGGCTTTAGCTGCCCATCCCGATTTAAAAGCATTTAGTAATGTAACGCCTGAGCAAAAGGATCAGTTAGATCAAAAACTCGCTCAGGTTTTACAACGTGTGATTGTGGAGCAATGTTCTACCCAAACTAAAGCTGTAATTCAGGCTGAAGGTGTGAAAGCAGTTGGGGAAGCTTTTCAACAGTTAGGCCAAAGTGCGGGTGAAGATATTGTTAAAGACCCAGCCGTTAAACAACAGTTGCAAGGTACATTACGTTATATCGATTTAAATAAATTAGTGACAACGTTTTTAACACCAGAAATTTGGAATAAGTTGGGAATTACGAGATAAAAAATCTGGTTTTCTATTTTGGTAATAAAGCCTGCTATCTAAGAGCAGGCTTTATTGTATTTGGGATAAAGAGATCTATTTAGATTGTAATCGTAGCCCCTAAAGCTTTCACAAATTGAGCTAACCAAGCTGGATGTGCAGGCCAAGCAGGTGCAGTCACCAAATGTCCATCTGTCACCGCTTCGGTAACAGCAATGTCTGCATATTGCCCACCTGCCAGTTTTACTTCGGCAGCACATGCTGGGTAAGCTGAGCAAAGGCGACCTTGTAATACATCTGCTGCAGCGAGTAATTGAGCGCCATGGCATACAGCTGCTATTGGTTTTTTCACTCTATCGAATTCACGTACAATTTCGACAACACGTTCATTCATGCGTAAATATTCTGGTGCACGACCGCCCGGAATAACTAGACCTACATAGTCTTCAGTATTAACAGCATCAAAATCATAGTTAATGGCAAAGTTGTGACCGCGTTTCTCACTATAGGTTTGATCACCTTCAAAATCATGAATAGCTGTTGCAATATGGTCGCCGTTCTTTTTATTTGGGCAAACAGCATGCACGGTATAACCTAAACCAGTTAAAAATTGAAAAGGAACCATAGTTTCATAATCTTCAGCATAGTCACCGACTAACATTAAAATCTTTTTAGACATGATTTATCCCTCTTTTTAAAATATAAGTGATTTCAATTTTTAATTTAAATTAGCACAGTCATTGAGTAATTTTTTAGGAAAAAAGTGCATTCTTTAGTCGAAGGGTGTTTCATAAGGATGTAAAAAAAGCCCCGATAAATCGAGGCTTTTTCTTGAGTTGGCTAGTCAAATTAACCAATCAATTTTTTCATTAATTCATTGACTTGCGCAGGGTTGGCTTTACCCTTAGACGCTTTCATGACTTGACCAACAAGACCGTTAAAGGCTTTTTCTTTACCAGACTTGTACTCTTCAACCATTTTTTCATTGGCTGCAAGCACTTCTTTAATGATCGCTTCAATCGCACCAGTGTCAGTTTCTTGCTTTAAGCCCTTTTCCGCAATAATGTCATCGGCAGATTTACCTTCCGATTCCCACATAAAGCCAAAGACTTGTTTAGCAATCTTACCGCTAATGGTGTTATCAACAATACGTGCAATCATGCCGCCAAGCTGTTCCGCAGAAACAGGTGAGTCAGCCAAATCTAGGCCTGCTTTGTTTAAAGCACCTGAGAATTCACCCATTACCCAGTTTGCCGATACTTTACCTTGCTTGGCTCCACCAGCAGCAGCCACAACAGCTTCATAGAAGTCAGCCATTTCGCGTGAGAGCGTAAGTACATGAGCATCGTATTCAGTTACACCAAAGTCTGCAATAAAACGTGCACGGCGAGCAGCAGGTAACTCTGGAAGTGCAGCGCGAGCAGCTTCGATTTGCTCATCTGCAATAATCACTGGTAACAAATCTGGATCTGGGAAGTAGCGATAGTCATTTGCTTCTTCTTTAGAACGCATTGAACGCGTTTCCATTTTGTTTGGATCGAACAAACGAGTTTCTTGGTCGATACTTCCGCCGTATTCCAAAATTTCCATTTGGCGTTCAATTTCAACGTTGATCGCTTGCTCAATGAAACGGAATGAGTTGAGGTTTTTAAGCTCACAGCGCATACCAAAAGGTTGGCCCGGACGGCGTAAAGACACATTACAGTCGGCACGGAATGAACCTTCAGCCATGTTACCGTCAGAGATACCTAACCAGCGTACCAGTGTATGAATCGCTTTAATGTAAGCAACCGCTTCTTCAACCGAACGCATGTCAGGTTCAGAAACGATTTCAAGCAAAGGGGTACCAGCACGGTTTAAGTCAATGCCAGACATACCTTCAAATTGGTCATGAACAGATTTACCCGCATCTTCTTCAAGGTGAGCACGAGTTACGCCAATGCGTTTAGTCGTACCATCTTCAAGTTGAATGTCGATGTGGCCCAAACCCACAATTGGGTTGTCCATTTGGCTAATTTGATAGCCTTTTGGTGAGTCAGGGTAGAAGTAGTTTTTACGTGCAAACACAGAGGCTTGGTCGATGTAAGCATCGATTCCTAAACCAAAGCGAATTGCAAGATCAACCACTTTTTCATTCAAAACAGGGAGTACACCCGGCATAGCCAAGTCGACAAGGCTCGCTTGTGTATTTGGGTCTTGACCAAATTCAGTCGATGAACCAGAGAAAATTTTAGAATTGGTTGCAAGCTGAGTGTGAATCTCGATACCAATAACGACTTCCCAACCGTCAATCAATTTCAACTTTTGAGCTTCAGCCATTATGCATTCTCCTCAGCAATTGCCGCACGTTGAGTATGGAAATCGGTATTTTGTTGGTATTGATGAACAATCGACAACAATTGCGATTCTGACCAATAGTTACCAATTAACTGTAAGCCAACCGGCAAGCTGTCTTTATCAAAACCAACAGGAGCATTAATGGCTGGTAAGCCTGCTAAGTTCACTGCAAGTGTATAGATATCGCCTAAATACATTTCAGTTGGACTTAAGTTCGCACCAATTTTATATGCAGTTGTTGGAGCAGCAGGAGCAGCGATTACATCTACACTTTCAAATGCTTTTAAGAAGTCTTGTTGAATTAGACGACGTACTTTTTGTGCTTTTACATAGTAGGCATCGTAATAACCCGCAGAAAGCGCGTATGTACCAATTAAGATACGACGTTGAACTTCTGGGCCAAAACCTTCTGAGCGAGAGCGTTTGTAAAGATCCATCAAGTCAGCTGGGTTTTCACAGCGGTAGCCATAACGAACACCGTCATAACGAGACAAGTTAGATGAGGCTTCTGCTGGCGCGATGAGATAATACGTTGGTACATAGGCTTCAGTCATGTTGAGGTCAATCTCAACAAGAGTAGCACCCATTTCTTCAAGCTTTTTCAAAGACTCTTCAACACGTGCTTTAACGTCTGCATCTAAACCTGCAACGTTAAAGTACTGTTTAGGAATACCAATACGTAAGCCTTTTACAGATGTGCCATTTAAGTTCGCAACGTAGTCATCAACTTCTTTTTTAACCGAAGTCGAGTCTTTTGCATCGTGACCTGCAATTACATTCATCAGGTAAGCACAGTCTTCAGCAGAGCGTGCCATTGGACCCGCTTGGTCTAAAGATGATGCATAAGCAATGATCCCGAAACGAGATACACGACCGTAGGTTGGTTTTAAGCCTGTTAAACCACAGAAAGAAGCCGGTTGGCGAATTGAACCACCTGTGTCAGTACCTGTAGCAAAAGGTGCTAAATCAGCCGCTACAGCCGCAGCAGAACCACCTGATGAGCCACCAGGAACGTGGTCAAGCGCCCATGGGTTGCTTGTTGCACCAACATATGAGCTTTCAGAAGTTGAACCCATTGCAAACTCGTCCATGTTCACTTTACCTAAAGTGACAAGACCAGCTGCTTTAGTTTTTTCAACAACAGTTGCATTGTAAGGAGAGATGAAGTTGTCTAGTATTTTTGAACCGGCAGTTGTTTTAATGCCTTTGGTACAAAAGATATCTTTATGCGCAAGAGGAATACCCGTTAAAGCTGTTGCATTACCTGCTTTTAATGCTGCATCGGCAGCGTCGGCTTCAGCAAGCGCTTGTTCAGGCGTAACCGTCACGTAGCTTTTTACCAGTGGGTCAATTTTAGCAATACGTTGCAAATAATGTTCAGTCAGTTCGCGAGATGAAAACTTCGCTTGGCTTAAGCCCTCAGCAAGTTCACGAATTGATAAGCGATGTAAATCAGTCATGAGTAAAATTTCTTTACATTCAAAATAGGGAAGATGGGTTAATTGAGTAAAAGTTATTCAATCACGCGAGGAACAAGATACAAACCATCTTGAGTTGCAGGCGCAACTGCTTGGTATTCATCTCGATGATTGCTTTCAGTTACCACATCAGCACGTAAAGGTTGAGGATTGTCAAAAGGACTTTTCAAAGGTTCTACGCCTTCCGTATCAATGCCTTTTAAGGTTTCCATCATGCCTAAAATTTTATTTAGACTTTGAGCATATTCAGCAGATTGCGTATCATTGAGCGACAATCGAGCAAGATTGGCGATTGCTGAAACTGTTTGTGCATTTAAATCTGCTGAATGCTGTGCATCCGATGTAGACATAACATCACCTAATCAGTATTAAAAATTTTCAAAATATCGTGCGTTATAATAAGCGATTGACTTGTTCAAATCATCACATTTAGTTTAAAGTTGCCACCTTGCATCCACATGAAAGTTTAACTGAGAACGAACCGTGATTCTAAAACGACTAATTGGCTTGTTTTCGCCGGATCTAGCCATTGATTTAGGTACAGCAAATACACTTATTTATGCACCAGGCCGCGGCATTATATTAAATGAACCAACAGTTGTGGCAATTCGTCACAGTGGTTCACAAAAAATTGTTGCTGCTGTAGGTCTAGATGCTAAGCAAATGCTGGGCCGTACGCCTGCGAATATTTCTGCAATTCGTCCAATGAAAGACGGTGTAATTGCGGATTTTGAAGTGACTGAAACCATGTTGAATCAGTTTATTGGTAAAGTTCACGAAAAACGTTTGTTCCCACCTGCACCCCGTGTAGTTGTATGTGTACCATGTAAATCAACTTTGGTCGAGCGTCGTGCGATTCGCGAAGCAGTATTTAATGCTGGTGCCCGTGATGTTCGTTTGATTGAAGAGCCTATGGCTGCTGCAATTGGCGCAGGTATGCCAGTTGAACAAGCATGTGGTTCTATGGTTGTGGATGTTGGTGGTGGTACAACTGAAATTGCAATTATTTCATTGCAAGGTTGTGTCTATGCTGACTCTTTACGCATCGGCGGTGATGTTTTTGATGAGCAAATCATCAATTATGTTCGTAAAGCTCACGGTTGTGTAATTGGTGAAACCACTGCTGAAATTATTAAAAAAGAAGTCGGTATGGCTGTTTCTGATGGTACGACATTAGAAATCGAAGTTCGTGGCCGTAACCTTGCAGAAGGTGTGCCTCGTGCAATTACTGTAACTTCTGACGAAATTACTCAAGCAATCTCTGATCCATTACAAAGTATTGTAAGCGCTGTTAAATCGGCACTTGAACAAACTCCTCCTGAACTTTCTTCTGATATTGCTGAGCGCGGTATTGTGTTGACAGGTGGTGGTGCGTTACTTCGTAACCTTGATAAATTATTAGCTCAAGAAACTGGTTTACCGGTTGTTGTTGCTGAAGATCCTCTTACTTGTGTAACCCGTGGTGGTGGCAAAGTATTGGAATTCTTCGACAATCCGAACCATGACATGCTTTTCGTCGGTTAAGTTTAAGGATTAGGCGGTGCAACCGAATATTTTTTCAAGACAGCCGCCATCTTTCCGCTCGTTCATTATTGCGGTCATTACATGCTTGGTTGTGCTTTTCTTTGATTGGCGCATGCCTTATGTAATTCAGCCAGCAAGGGATGTCTTGTACGCTGCATATAACCCAATTTATGCATTGGCCAGTTATCCAGTACTGTCGAGAGAATGGCTGAATCAACAAACAAAATCTGAAGCACAACTGCGTCGTGAAAATACCGCGATGCAGGCTGAGCTTTTACAAGCTCAAGTCCGCTTACAGAAGCTTTCTGAATTATCTGCTGAAAATACCCGTTTACGAGGACTTCTTGATACACCGTTAATTATTGATGGCCGTATGGAAATTGCCGAAGTGATTGGGACTGATGCAGATCCATTGCGTCATATCATCATTATTAACCGAGGTTCTATGGACCATATCAAGGTCGGACAAACGGTTTTGGATGATAAGGGGATTATGGGGCAGATCATCAATGTGTATCCTCATAGCTCACGTGTAATGTTGTTATCTGATAAAGAGCATTCACTGTCGGTACGACTTGAGCGTACAGGAATGCGAGCGATTGTTTCTGGTACAGGTGACTTAGGCCGTTTAAAAATGGAATATGTTCCGACCAGCGCTAATATTCTAGTGGGTGATAAAGTGTTTAGCTCAGGCTTGGGTGAACATTTCCCGGCAGGTTACGCTGTGGGTACAGTTGCCAAAATAAGACGTCATAATTCAGGTGAGTTTGCTGAAATTGATGTCACACCAGCAGCGCAATTAGCCACAGGGCACCATGTAGTTGTACTTTTCTCTGAGTCCTTAGCGAAGGAGCAGCCTTATGCCGATCGCTAAACTCAAACGAGAAAAGCGTAAAGACCCATTATGGGGAATTATTCTCTCCGTTATTGTGGGCTCTGTACTCATGGTTTACCCGCTATCCTATGATATTTCAGGCTGGCGACCATTATTCATGTTAATGATTATGCTATTTTGGGTAGTATGTCAGCCAACATGGTGTGGGGTCTGGTTTGCATTTGGGATGGGGATTTTTACAGACTTATTGCTTGATGCACCTTTAGGTCTCAATGCCTTAAGCTTTGTAATTGTGACTTTTCTTACTCGGTTTTTAATTCGGGAACGCCGTATTTTAACTTTTGTTAATTTATGGACGATAGCAACGCTGGTCATTATTGCCCACTTAGCTTTTATGTGGGTAACACAGACCATGGGCGGAATTCATTTTTCGATTGCTAGACATTGGCAACCTTTGATGACAAGTATCATCACGTGGCCAGTCGTCTATTATTGTTTGGCAAAATGGCGCATATAGTTTTAGCATCTAGCTCTCCTCGTCGGAAGGAGCTGTTACAACAACTCGGCTTGGATTTTGAAATCTATAGTCCTGATATTGATGAGTCGGTACATGAAAATGAACTGGTTCATCATTATGTTGAACGTTTAGCTAGAGAAAAGGCACAAACCGTATTGATGCTTTTTCCAGATGCAATTGTTATTGCTGCTGATACAAGTCTAGGACTTGATGGTCAAATTATTGGTAAGCCTGAATCGAAAAAGCATGCCTTTGAAATTTGGGAAAAATTGTCTGGACGTTGGCACGATGTTTTTTCTGGACTATGCGTTGCGACTCAACAACAAATGTTAAGTCAGGTAGTGCAAACACAAGTTGAGTTCCAGCACCTGACTACACAAGATATGGAAGATTATTGGACCACAGGTGAGCCTGTTGGAAAGGCGGGTGGGTACGCAATTCAAGGAATTGCCTCGCAATATATTCCCCAAATTCAAGGAAGTTATAGTAATGTGGTAGGACTTCCTTTATACGAATTTGCACAGTTATTAAAAAGAGTAAAGATATAAGGGGTTGTTATCATTCTTAATTGAATAGCATTGTCGACGAACACTAGACAAAGTTAAAGTTAACAGCTTCTCTGACTCTTTAATAAAAATTTTATAATGCTTTGAGTTTATGTATGTCAGAAGAACTACTTATTAATGTCACGCCTATGGAGTGTCGGGTGGCATTAATCGAAAATGGAACTGTTAATGAGCTGTATGTCGAGCGTACAGTCAAGCGCGGTCTAGTCGGCAATATTTACAAAGGTAAAGTAGTACGAGTGCTTCCGGGCATGCAAGCTGCTTTTGTGGATATTGGTTTGTCTCGAACAGCCTTTTTACATATCAATGATATGGTTTGGCCTCGTTCACAGCCTACCCCAAATGTCTTTGAATTATTACATCCTGGGCAAACCCTTACTGTCCAAGTTATGAAAGATATGTTGGGCACAAAAGGTGCACGTCTAAGTACAGATCTTTCAATTCCTTCTCGTTATCTGGTTCTCATGCCATATGGAAATCATATTGGTGTTTCGCAGCGTATTGAATCAGAAGAAGAGCGAGAGCGATTACGTAATATTATTGAAAGTATTCAAGCAGAACATAATTTACCCGGTAGTGTGATTGTCCGTACAGCTGCCGAAGGTGTGGATGAGGCAGAAATCGCACAAGACATGTGCTATTTGAGTAAGTTATGGGAATACATTCAGCGTAAGCAGACTGATGTTGCTGTCCCTTCATTAATTTTTGAAGAACTTCCGTTACCTCAACGTATTATTCGCGACTTAGCGAGCGAAGAAACGGCAAAGATTTATGTCGATTCGCGAGAGATTCATGCAAAGTTGCTTGAATTTGTAGAAGAATTTGTTCCGAATATGAAAAGTCGCCTTATCCATTATCCGGGTGAGCGACCGCTATTTGATCTTTATAATGTTGAAGAAGATATTCAAAAAGCTTTGCAAACCCGCGTAGCTTTGAAGTCGGGCGGCTATCTGATGATTGACCAGACTGAAGCCATGACAACGATTGACGTTAACACGGGTTCATATGTCGGTGGTCGTAGTCTTGAAGACACGGTTTTTAAAACCAATATGGAAGCGACTCAAGTTATTGCGCGTCAACTTAGACTGCGTAATTTGGGGGGGATTCTCATTATTGATTTTATTGACATGCAAGAAGCAACTCACCGTGAAGAGGTGATGCGTCAGTTTGAAAAAATGCTTGAGCGAGATCACGCTAAGACCAAAATTACTCAAGTGTCAGAACTTGGATTGGTCGAAATGACTCGTAAACGAACTCGTGAATCGTTAGAACATTTGTTATGTGAATCATGCCCAACGTGTCAGGGACGTGGTTTTGTCAAAACAGCAGAGACAGTGTGTTACGAAATATTTCGTGAGATATTACGTTATACCCGCGCATTCGAGTCAACGAGTGGCTTTACTGTTGTTGCGCATCCTTCTGTGATTGACCGATTATTAACAGCAGAAGCACCAGCAGTAGCCGATTTAGAGCATTTTATTAACCGTGTTATTAAATTTCAGGTCGAAAATTTATATACGCAAGAGCAATACGATATCATTTTAAGTTAAAGTTGTAACAAGATATCGCTTAATCCTTGTTACAACTGAAATTTTACTTTCATTCATGAATTTTAAATACTACTTACATACAGTAGCCGTAGACGTTCTCCCTATTAAACGTCTTAGCAAACAATAAGAGGTATAACCCATGAATGTAAGTGAAAACTTAATTAGCAACGGTCTTAAACATGTTCTAGAAAGCACGCCAGTAAATAGCTGCTATATGTTGAATGACCAAGGTAAAGAAGTACCGATCACAACTGCAATGATTCGTTCAGTATGTCATCAGTTACTTAACCAGTGCCGCACAATCAAAAAATAAGGGGCCAATTTAAAGCCCCTTAATTTTTTCTAACTTGCTGAATGATGTTTCAGTTGTTTCTCTGCAATAATTTCTTCAAAACGTTGAATCTCATCTTCTAAATGAGTCAAAAGGTTTTGCATTTTCGGTAAAGCATTTCGACAAGCTGTTAATCCAACTTCAAGCTTATCTAAATAACTGGTCATGGTAATGTTTAGAGCTTGTCCATCCATTACAATCGAAGCAGGATAGAGAGCGTCTAGTTTCGCGCCATTCCAATAAAGCGGCTCACGTGGTCCTGGTACATTGGAAATCACTAAATTGAACGCCTGACGCTTAGGAAGCATTCCTGACATGATGTTTAATCCTGCCGGTCCATAAACAACAGCACTATAGTTTAAAATTTCATTTGCAGTCATTCGACTAAAGCGCTGCTTTGAGTTTTGCATGCTACGGCGAATGATTTCTAGACGTTCTAACGGTTGATCTTTATGGGTCCCTAAATTTGCCAAAATCATGGTAATTCGGTTGCTTACGTCAGAATCATCTGTACGTAATGAAGCTGGAACCATGGCAATCAGTGGCTTTTTAGGTAAGCTGTTTTGGCTAATCAAATATTCACGTAAAGCACCTGAACATACAGCCAGCACAACATCATTAATCGTCACGCCTAATGCTTTTGAAATTTTTCTAAGGCGGCTCAGTTCAAATGATTGGGCCGCAAAACGACGTGAAGCACTGACTCTTTGGTTTAAAATAGAAACTGGTGCCTGAAAGGTAGAAACATAATCAGGATTTTTGCCCATTTCTTTGAAGATTGTCTGAGATAGCTCTTGCATGACTTTCGGAGCGATATCGAGTTGGGACTTAATTCCACCTAAAATACTTTTAATTTTACTTGTACTTGGCGTCGGTACTTTTAGGCGTTTAGTTCTTTTGCTCTCAACACACCATAAAGGAACAACATGTTTTTCTTCTGGTGTTTTTGATAGCGATTTCTCGATCAAACGCATACCAGCAACACCGTCGACCATTGCATGATGGATTTTAAAATACATGGCAAAGCGGTTGCCTTCGATTCCTTCAATAACGTCACAAGTCCAAAGAGGCTTGGCACGGTCAATTAGTGAGCTATGCTGCTGTGAAATATAAACCAGAAGTTCGCGAATACGGCCAGGATGAGGCAGAGCAATGTGGCGAAAGTGATGATCGATATCGAACTCTTCATCTTCATCCCAAAATAAGCCATTTAAACGGTTATTGAAGGGAGGAATAGGAATACTTTTTGAGCGTCTAATATCTTCTACTAAATCATGTACAAAGGTTTCTGGTGCATTTTCAGGAATTTCAAATAAAAATAATCCACCGACATGCATGGGTTGCTGTCTTTTTTCGAGCGACAGAAAAATGAAATCAATTGGGTGTAATGGACGCATAAATCATTGTGCCTCATGCATTTTTCTAAGAAGCCCTTATATGAGCTCTTATTAGAATTATAGAACCGTAAAATTAAGTATATAGCGTTTAGAGTAGAGAAAATATGACTTTGTGTACGCAACATGACACAAAAAAAACCACTGATTTACCAGTGGTTTTTTGATAATAAATTACTTTTTCATATTACCTGCATGTAATCCACATTCTTTTTGAGTGGCTTCTTCCCACCACCAGCGACCTTCACGCTCATGTTGGTTTGGTAATACAGGACGAGTACATGGTTCACATCCAATAGAAACAAAACCGCGCTCATGAAGAGGGTTATATGGAATTTCCATCATACGGATGTAGCTCCATACCTCAGCACTTGTCCAATTCGCTAGAGGATTATATTTAATGAGTTGCTTACCTGGACCAGAGAAGCCCGGATCAGCTTGTACGACCGGAATTTCTGTACGCGTACCAGGGCTTTGATCTTTACGTTGACCGGTAATCCAGCCATCTAAAGTCGCAAGTTTTTTACGTAAAGGCTGAACTTTTCGGATACCGCAACATTCTTGGTGCCCATCTGTAAAAAAGCTAAATAAACCTTTTTCGTTGACCATGTTTTGGACAGCTTCAGATTCAGGGAAACAAATTTCGATATTGATATTGTAGTGTTTACGGACAGTTTCAATAAATTGATAGGTTTCAGCGTGGAGTCGGCCAGTATCAAGACTAAACACACGGAAAGGCTTACCTAAACGTGAAGCAATATCAATTAAAACAACATCTTCTGCTCCCGAAAACGAAATCGCAATTTCACCTTGTTGGCTTAAGGCAAGTTCTAAAATTTCTCGAGGGCTTTTGGTTGCATACTCAGCAGCAAGAGCATCTACGATATCAATAGTCGGAATAACGGTCATGTGTGTTCCTGGCAAAAGGCTTGGGCGCATTGATTTATGAAAAATATTCTAAAGGATAGTTGATAAAGTGCTTAGCACTTTAATTTCGAAACTTATGAATAAAATTGATTTGATCAATAACAACGCAAAACTGAAAATCTTAATGGTATGATACAGCAATTTTTAACCAACGTTGGAAGCATTCATGGAAATCGTATGCCTAGATCTGGAAGGGGTTTTAGTTCCTGAAATCTGGATCAATTTCGCAAAAAAAACAGGGATTAAAGAACTAGAAGCAACAACTCGTGATATTCCGGATTATGATGTTTTAATGACTCAGCGCCTTAATATCTTAAAACAACACGGTTTAGGCTTAAATGACATTCAAGAAGTCATTGCTGAGATGGGGCCATTACCGGGGGCTAAAGAATTCGTTGAATGGGTGAGCACTCATTTCCAACTCGTGATCTTGTCAGATACTTTCTATGAGTTTGCTCATCCTTTGATGAAGCAATTGGGGTGGCCAACCATTTTCTGTCATAAATTAGAGACAGATGAAGAAGGAATGATTACGGCTTATAAATTACGTCAACCAGATCAAAAACGCGAATCGGTTAAAGCACTACATGGTTTAAATTTCCGAGTAATCGCAGCTGGCGATTCGTATAACGATACAACCATGCTTGGTGAAGCGGACCATGGTTTCTTATTTGATGCGCCAGAAAACGTGATTGCTGAGTTTCCACAGTTTCCTGCTATCCGCGGATATGATGCATTAAAAGAGGCAATCCGTTCGGTTTCACAGCGTACAATCCCTGCTTAAGAATAAATCATAAAAAAGGCGCTTTAAGCGCCTTTTTTATATGAATGAATTTTGAAACTTAGAATTTATAACCAAGTTTTAAACCATAAGCGATTGCATTGTTGTCAGAGAAGTCTGCAACATATTGATCGCTACCAGCTTGTGCGCCTGTTTGAGCTTTAGCATCACCCAACCAGAAATATTTTACACCGCCAGCAAGGAAGGTTTGTGGAGTAGGGCTATATTGAAGACCTAAACCTACGTTCCAATAACCTTCAGTTGGGCCTAAGGTTGTTACAGGGTTACCCGCGCCAGAGTCCCAACCCACAGAAACGTTACCCGCCCACTTGTCGCTAAGTTTACGACCAACACCGGCGTTAACAGACCATTGGTCATCAGAATATTCAACTAAGTTAAAACCATTTGGACGTCCAACAAGTCCACCTACAGCTTCTGAAACTTTACCAAATTTATATGGCTGGATAGAGAAGTCTTTCCAGTTTACCCATCGTACATTCGCGAATGCTACTGTATTTGCCATGATACCTGTTTGGAAATCAAGGTTTACAGATTGAGGGGTAGTAATTGTAGTTTTGCCTTCTGAATTAATAGCTTGAAGTTTAGATGCAGGTACTTCTAAACCAGCGAGCACAGAAGTAAGACCTGGGAAATTTAATAAAGATAAGTCTTCATTAATATTGGTTTTGTGGTCAATTTCAGAACGATAAGTTAAAGATGCTTTAAGCGCAATTTCTGGAATTTGATAAGCTGCACCTGCTAACCAACCTACACCAGTAGTTTCTTTAATATTCGCATCATAACCATTGTAAAGGCTATAAGCTTGACCTCGAAGACTTACATTACCTTTAACGGTTTGTAATACAGGACCTGCATAGAAGTTAAAGTTTTGATTCGGTTGGAAGCCAAAAACAAAAGATAAGTTTTGAGTATCTACCTCAACTTTAGTTCCGCCAGTACCTAAATATCCATTAGCCGCTGCCAAAGCGCCAGCTAATGTTTTAAAACTGTCACTTGCTAGAATTTGGCCCTTTGCACCAGTTAATGTTTGTTCATTAACTGGTATACCTTTTGATTCTAATAATTGGATTGCTTTTTTAGTAACAATCCCGTCAATTGCACCAGCTGATAAAACTGAGTCAGAACCTGGATTCGAAACGAATGCATTATTACCTGAGTATTCTGCATCCGAACCAAATGGTTGATCGTAAAGTAAACCAAAAGAGAATTTATCGTTAAGTTGTAGTTTTAAGGCTGCACTTGGGAAAAAATAATCATCGGCCATATCGCCAATATTACGATTTGTTGTGCTTGATCCTGCTTCTTTACCCGCTACATCAGGGTCTAGAATAGAAATACCCGCTTCAAAGTAGTTACCAGGCTGCAAAAATGCAGACATTGATTGTCCAGAGCGATCCAATGCTGCTGCAAAAACCCCAGTTGCAGGCAGCGTTGCTAAAATCATTGCAGTGCTCAGATGTTTTAATTTCATTTTAATCTTTCCTTGAACTTCAAGACATTTTTTTAAAAGTAACAGAGTTAAACCGTTTAAACTGTGTTGCCTTCAAAGCTCCTAATTACAAGTAATAGAAGCTTTGATAACTCCATGTAACAAAAATAGCATAATTACAATAAGAGTAAATCTGTTATATGAACTGAGGAGTACTCACTTTTTATACAAATAATGCCGATAATGAATGAAATATGAAGGAATATTTTCATTGTTAAATTAATTTAATTAATTGATATTTATATTTTTTATCTATTAGTAATGAACTTTGTTTTTATGACATTTTTGTCACAAATCTAAGAAAAATGGTCAAAGATTTTTTTGTAAAAATATGAATTAAATGATTATGAAATGAGTATTAGTCATCATTTTTAGTTGATAAGTCTAGTTTCTCTACATCTGTATATTATTGATTCACTTTTATATTCTTAATTTTATAAAAAAGTTTAGCTTAATTTTTTTACCATTTGATCTATTTTTTGAGCGAAATTGGAGTCTCTATTTAAAAGCGATCATTAGAAAATAACCGAAAATAATCATCTAGATTCGGCTATTTAATTTTTAGAGCTCAAACACAGCATTAAAGTGGATATAGTTTTTCATCAAATTGTTCTAGCTTAGGAAATTTTAGTGGTTCAAGCTGGTCCAAGTGAGAGAGATAAGTCACATAGTCTTGAAGAAGGCTTTCTCGTGCTTCTTGACTAATGTAGGGTACATGGTAGGCAATGAATGGTGGTAAAACTTCAAAACCGGCATATGCCAAAGTACCACGTTGAATCGGTGATAAGTAATTTTCAATTGGGCCGTGAATTGAGTTCTCTCCAAACATGTGTGTTCTACCGCCGAGCGTTAAACACAACATCGCTTTTTTACTTGCCATGCCGCCGTGGTTATAAAACCGCTTACCACCATAAAACAAGCCAGAGACGAAAACACGATCAATCCAGCCCTTTAAAATTGCTGGAACAGATGTCCAATAAAGTGGGAAATTAAAAATAACTAAATCAGCTTTTTTTACTTTTTCAATTTCTGCTTGAATATCTGGAGCTAGAAGTTGATTTTTGCTGGCATTCCTTTGCTCTAGAGCATAGTTAAAGTAATCAGGTTGATTGAGCTCTAGAAAATCCTCTTTGGACGCAACAGGGTTAAATTTCATCGCATATAAATCTGAAACTTCTACGCTGTGCCCCAATTTTTCTAAGGTTTGCTTGGCTGTACTTTTTAGAGCAGTAGTAAAAGACTGTGGTTCTGGATGAGCATGGACAATCAGAATATTCATAAGGTGACCTGTATTCTTTTTCAGGAATTGTGCTGTCTAATGCAATTCGACGGATTTTGTTTTGAATAACTATGCATCAATTTAAAAGCATGACATAGTTCATGAACTGACAGTTTTTACCATTTTACGCCATTTTATTTTGCTCAGTGGGTTGCTTATGAATCCAGAATTACCAGGAACTTATATTAATTTAATTGTAGAAACTATTAAGCGGTGGGGTGTCTCTGGTGAGCAGCTTTTAGAGGAAAGTGGAATAACCCTAGACCAATTGAAAAAGCCCTATTGGTATGTTGAGTTCAACCTCTTAAATCAACTTATTGAACGGGCTATCGAGTTATGCAAAGAGCCAGCACTGGCAGGATATTTAGCTTTAAACATGACAGCTTCATGTTATGGTTCAGTCGGAATGGCTGCTATCGTTTCTTCAAATTTAAGAGAAGCGCTGAAAATTCTTGAACAGTTCATTGGTTCACGTTGTAAGGTCTTTAAACCAGAATTAAAACAAGAAAATAATGATGTATATTGGTCAATTCATCAGCCAGTTGATGCATTTCAGTTGAGCTCAAATGCCAACATTTTTTTGTTAGTCGGTTTTGTTCAAATCGCGAGAAAACTAACAGGCCTCTCTCATTTAGGGACTGTTGAATTACAAATGCCAGAACCTATAGGTTTTGCCGAAATAAGTCATCAACTGGCTGTGACTTGTTTATTTAACCAAAAGCGTAATTGTTGGATATTTCCAAAAGAGTATTTAGCACAGCCTGTATTAACGGCGGACCCAATGCTAGCGCCATTGTTAAATGCGCAATGTAAACGGGATATAGAGAAGTTAAAGTTAAAAAGTGGTTGGAAAGGGCGGGTTAAACAAGTTGCTGAAAAATTGCTTTTGGATGGGGAGATGGAGACATTAAAAGTTGGGCAAGTGGCTCAAATCATGAATATGTCAGAGCGAACCTTACAACGCTATTTAGCCCTTGATCATACTAGTTTTACAATCTTGGTAGACTCTCTCAAAAAGGAACATGCCCAAAAACTTTTAGCTCAAAATAATATGTCGATTGAAAAAGTGGCTTTAATGCTGGGTTATGCCGAAACTTCTCACTTCACTCGTGCGTTTAAGCGTTGGATGGGGGTTACTCCTAAATATTTCCAAACCCAGCATAAAATGGCTGATTTAAATTAAAAGGCCATAAATTTATGGCCTTTCATTGATCATTTGAATTATTAAGTAGATTATTCTGGCTTAGATGAGAGTGATTCAATCACTTCAAAATAACTAGGTGGTGCCGGAACATGACCGCGGTCTCTTAATAGTCGATGCATGCGCGGCAATTTGAAGTAGGGCACCGAAGCCATTAGGTGGTGTTCCATATGATAATTGACATGAATAGGTGCCACAAAGCTTCTAGCAATCCAACCTGCGCGTGTCGTGCGTGTATTGGTTAAGGCTGTATTACTCGTTTGCATGCCTGCATGTTCGGCCATTGAGCGGATTCTTAAAAATAATGGAAATGGTGTTAAATACGCTAAAGGCCATAACCAATAAAAACGTTGCTGCCCAAATGCCTTTAAAACGCCATAAAGAGCGACATTGGTTGCAATGGCGCCGCTACTGTTTTTGATAAGACTTTTGGCATAATCAACGAAATCTTTATTGCTTCGATCTAACCAGACTTGATCATTTGCAACGGTCCATTTCATTAAATCGAGATCCATTAACACTCGACCAAAGCTAAACTTTAATCCTGTCATACCCGTTAAGTCGCGTAAAAATTTACGAGTAAGAGATTTTTTACTTACTGGAAAACCAGAAACTAAAGAAAGGTCAGGGTCATCTGGAGTAGAGGTTTTTGCATGATGACGGACATGGTGTACGCGGTATTTTTGTAGATCATTCCAGATTGGACGGGCGCATAGCCATTCACCTACGAAGTCATTTATTTTTTTATTTTTGAATAGGCTTTTATGCGATGCATCATGCATCAAAATTGCTAGACATAACTGGCGGCCCGCCAATATGGCCAAAGCTAGCATACAAGCAAGTAATTTGCCCCAGCTAGGTAAGTAATCCCACATCATGATTAAACTTGCAAATGTTCCGCCAATAACGGCCCATGTGCTTGCAACAGCCCAAGCGCCGTATGCATCTGAGGGTTGTGTGAGCTCCTGTATTTCTTCTCTGCTAAATAGATCGGTCACACTCACTTGTGCATTCATTTTTATTCTCCCAAATCAGATTTTGGCATTCATATTTTATATTACAAATATAATCATAAAATTTTAAAAATTGAAATATTTGTTTGTAAAAAAATAAATCGCTTTTTAATGGGCTAATTCATTTTCATAAAGTTTTTGCCATAGCTTTTGTCCAATCGAATCGAGCTGCTGTACATTTTGAGCAAACTGATTGCGGGCATGTTCATCAACAAATGGAGAGGGCAGTAGAGGATCATTCATGAGTAAGGTAATTGTTTCACGTCCTAATAACAAAGCTTGAGTGGCGGCCTCGTTTAAGGATAAATTTTTATAGTTCAAAAGCCATTCTTGAATATCCTGACTATACATTTCATAGTTTTTTTCAAGCTGTTTGGTATCCCATAAAGAAGGAATTAATGAAACTGTTTTTGAGTCAAATTTTTGAATAATAGAAACTTTAGCTTCATTTTCAAGACCCGCTAAAACGAGTTCTTCACATGTCTTTTCAAAGCTATACGCTAAATTGTCTGGACGTATATAAATACCAGTTTCGAGCTCTCTAAAACCAAATTGATGTAAAGCGTGTTCTCTCTTTTTTAAAGCAGTTCGATCAATACGACCTAAAGTTCCAGTAAATACGGCAAGATACTGCTGTTGCCATTGTTTGGTCTGTTTAATGCCATTTTTACGATTCAAAATGACTTTTGCCCATTCTTTAGTTGATGGCGACAGTTGATAAATACCGCGCTCTACACTTTCTATCATGCCTTCATTTAATAGCCGAGTCGTAGCCACACGAATACCGTTGTCACTCATATTAAAAAGTTTAGCGGCAATCAATATTTGTTTAATAGTGAGTTGAGGGTAAGCCGAGGAAAGAAATAAATCGATAATAAGATGGCGTGCATTAATTTTGGTATTTTTCATTCAGATAGAATTTTTGATATGAGTTGCATTTGAACAGAATAATATCATGTTTCTTTAAGGACATTTTAAGATCATTTTGTAGAGTAAGTAAGGGCGAAAAGCTTTATCTATAACAAGAAAAATTTTGGGAGTTCTTAACCAAGTTTTATCTTTTTACGATAGTTAACCCAAGTTTGTCATCATGTTGTGATACATTATCGCACTTTAAATAAACTGCCTTTAACTAGGGGCAATAACCACAAACGTTAGAAATGGTCTGATATTGAACATGTGTTAAGTCTAATTTGAGACTTACCAATTGCGATAAAACTAATTTTAGATCGTTCTAATGATTAACTTTCTTTGAGCAAGTTATGGAAAATTTTGAAGTTATAAAAGCACTGTTTTTAGGCTTTGTCGAAGGCTTAACTGAATTTTTACCTATCTCGAGTACAGGCCATTTAATTTTATTTGGTCATATTATCGATTTCCATTCAGACGGCGGTCGTGTATTTGAGGTCGTAATCCAGTTAGGTGCTATTTTGGCAGTGTGCTGGTTATACCGACAAAAAATTATTAACTTGATTAAGGGATTCTTTAGTGGCGATGTAGAATCACGTCATTTTGCGATTAGTGTGCTTATTGCATTCTTCCCAGCAGTCATTATTGGTGTTTTAGCTGTCGACTTCATTAAAAGTGTTCTGTTCAGCCCAATCGTTGTTGCGATTGCTTTGATTGTCGGTGCTCTTATCATTTTCTGGGTTGAATCTAGACAGTTTGAGCATAAGACACTGGATGCAACTAAAATTACTTTTAAACAAGCGCTTTTAGTAGGCCTTGCTCAGTGTGTGGCCATGATTCCAGGAACTTCACGTTCAGGTGCAACAATTGTAGGCGGAATGTTTGCTGGCTTGTCACGTAAAGCTGCTACAGAATTCTCTTTCTTCCTTGCAATGCCAACCATGTTGGGTGCTGCAACTTTTGACTTGATTAAAAATGCTGACGTACTCACCTCAGACAATATGATTAATATTGGGGTAGGTTTCGTTGCTGCATTTATTGCTGCGCTGTTTGTTGTAAAAGCATTGGTATTATTTGTAGAACGTCATACCTTACGTGTATTTGCTTGGTACCGAATTGTACTCGGTGTAATTATTTTAATTGCAGCCATGTTCTTTAATTTATCGGCTTAAATCATCTGATAAAGTGAAAAAACCTAGAATGCTCTAGGTTTTTTTATGCCTAAAAATTGATTTGAATTGCCTATTTATACAAAGTAAACGCAAGACAGATGTTTTCATTTTAGGTTCATTGTTATATTGATTATTAGATTACTTCTCACAATAAAACTATGCTGCGAAATCATCTTACAGAACATTTGGTCGATGCTTTTTTGCACTTGGCTCCAGTAGAAGGTCTCTATCCTACTTTTATTTCTAATATCACTTTAATGCGGGTAGACCATTCCACGCAACCTATTGCAGTGCTACAAGAGCCTTCAATTGTTTTAGTGATACAGGGATTAAAGCGAGGGTATATTGGTAAAGAAATCTTTCAGTTTCAACAAGGCCAGTGCTTATTCATCTCAATTGCAATACCGTTTGATTGCGATACTATTGTCGAAAATAATGAACCGATGTTGGCGATTGCAATAAAGTTTGAACCACAAATGATGGCTGATCTCATTACTAAAATGGATAAACAGCAACAAGTGGTTACTGAAAATGCTCATTCAGAAGATTTAAAATTAAGCTGTGGGCTTAGAGTGATTGACATGAATGCCACCATTTCAGAGGTTACTCTCAGATTACTCAATCTACTCCGCTCTAAACAAGATACTTTTATATTGGGTGAGCAAGTTAAAAGAGAATTGGTTTATCGTGTGGTACAGGCCTCGGGTGGCAATCTAGTAGAGAGCTTATCGGCTATGGCAAGTCGAAATGGTGTGATTTATACCATTTGTGAAATTATTCAGCGTGATTATTATCATAACTTAACGGTTCAAGAGTTGGCGAAACAAGCGGGCATGAGCATCTCGCTTTTTCATCAGACTTTTAAAAAGGTGACGAATTATTCGCCCTTACAGTACATCAAAATTACTCGGTTACATAAGGCACGCGAACTTATCATGAACAATAAAATGGGTGTAGCAGAAGCAGCCTATGAAGTTGGATATGTGAGTGCCTCACAGTTTAGCCGAGAATTTAAGCGACTGTTTGGCGTTCCACCCAAGTCCTCAATTATTTAAAGTAAATTAAGTATTTTGGAATATAAATCAAACATGGAGCATTTTATGACCCTTCCAACAACCATGAAAATTATTGAAATTACGGCTCCTGGTGGACCTGAGGTTCTAAAAGTTCAAGATGCTAATCTTCCAGCACCTCAAGCAGATGAAGTTTTAATTGAGGTAAAGGCTGCTGGAATTAACCGCCCTGATGTCTTACAACGTATGGGGTTATATCCGATGCCTAAAGGTGTTACTCAAATCCCCGGACTTGAAGTCGCTGGTGTTGTGGTTGCTGTAGGTGAACAAGTAGATCAATTCAAGGTTGGAGATAAAGTTTGTGCTCTAACAAATGGCGGTGGTTATGCTGAGTATTGTGCGGTAACTGCAACTCAAGTATTGCCAATACCTGAAAATTTAACGTTTACGCAAGCTGCTGCTATTCCAGAAACATTTTTTACGGTTTGGGCAAACTTATTTGATATCGGCCGTTTAAAGAAAGATGAAACTGCCCTGATTCATGGCGGTGCAAGTGGTATTGGAACCACAGCTTTAGCGATTTGCCAAGCTTTAGGAATTAAAACTTTTGCTACGGTTGGTAGTGAAGATAAAGTTGAAGCACTCTCTAGTTTCACCACAGCAATTAACTATAAAACCCAAGATTTTGAGCAAGAAGTTTTGAAACATACTCAAGATCAAGGTGTTGATGTTATTTTGGATATTGTGGGTGGTTCTTATTTCACGAAAAATTTAAATTTATTAAAACGTGATGGCCGACTGGTCATTATTGGTTTTATGGGTGGTCGAATCGCAAAAGAATTTGATTTACAAAAACTGATTTTAAAACGTGCCACAATTACAGGTTCAACGATGCGAGCACGTAATAGCCAAGAAAAAGCAGAGATTGCACAATCTTTGCATGAGCATGTATGGCCGCTTTTGGCTCAAGGTAAATGTTTACCGCAAATCTATAAAACCTATGCTTTTTCAGATGTACAAAGTGCCCATGCGTGTATGGAGCAAGGTGATCATATTGGAAAGATCGTTTTAGTAATGAATGCGTAACGCTGTAATCATTGAAGTTTGGGCGAACGACAGATTCGCCTAAACTGAATTTTATAATTCTAGATTCTGCCTATTTCTCTATAAAAATTGTCAAATTCTATTGGCAGATTGCACCAGTTCCATAACTTCACCTATAAATTGAGTAAGAAATAACAATTGGTTCTTACCTTATTATTTCTTTCCATACTGATGAAAAAGGATAGTAACAATGAATACCGCAAATATTGATGATAAAAATCCTACTCCAGATTTGGCTGAAGATAATGCCTTTTTCCCATCACCATACTCACTGAGCCAATATACTGCTCCTAAAACCGATTACGATGGCACGACTTATTCAACGCCGTATACGGGCAATAAAAAAGTTTTAATGATTGCGACTGATGAACGTTACATCCAGATGCAAAACGGTAAGTTCTTTTCAACAGGTAACCATCCTGTAGAAATGCTTTTACCGATGTTTCATTTAGATAATGCAGGTTTTGAAATTGATGTTGCGACACTTTCAGGAAATCCAGCCAAACTTGAAATGTGGGCAATGCCAAAGCAAGAACAAGTGGTATTAGATACTTTTCAAAAATACGCAGATAAATTAAAAAATCCTTTAAAGCTAACTGATATTTTAGAAACAGTAGTGGGGGAAAACTCACCTTATGCGGCCGTATTTATTCCAGGTGGGCATGGTGTTTTAGCTAAAATTCCACATAGTCTTGAAGTGAAAAAAGTCCTTAAATGGGCAGTTGAACAAGATAAATTTATTATTACGTTATGTCATGGTCCAGCTTCATTGCTGGCTGCGGCAGTAGATGAACAGCCAGAAAACTATATTTTTAAAGGCTATCAAATTTGTGTATTCCCGGATTCATTAGATAAAGGAGCAAATATTGATATTGGCTATATGCCGGGAGCTTTACCTTGGCTAGTAGGTGAAAACCTTGAAAAACTCGGTGTGGAAATTTTAAATAAAGGCATTACAGGTCAATGTCATAGAGACCGTAAATTGTTAACTGGTGATAGTCCGCTTGCTTCTAATAATTTAGGAAAACTTGCAGCTGAAACGTTGTTGGCTGAAGTGAAGGATTAAGTTATGAAATATGTGCGCCCTGCGGGACTCGAACCCACGTCGGTCGCTTAGGAGGCAACTGCTCTATCCAGTTAAGCTAAGGGCGCATAATTTTCTGATTATAAACAAAAAAGCCATTGTCTAGACAATGGCTTTTTAGATTTATTTATTCTTCAGGATTCTCAATGGAATCTAGTTTTTTAGGATTTAAATAGTCAAAAAGTACGAGCATTGCCGTAATCCAAATAGGGATCATCATTACTGACTCTTTGAAGCCTTGAGTCCACATAATATAGAGAACCACAGCAATAAACGCTAAAACTAAATAATTACTAAATGGCGACCATAACGCTGGAAAAGATGTCTTAATATTCGCGTGCTTAACAAAGCGTCTATACTTCAAATGTGTAATTGATATCATTGCCCAGTTTAGAACAAGTGCACCAACCACAACGTACATAAGATGTCCAAGAGCATCTTCAGGTACAAAGTAGTTTAAAAGAACACAACCAAAGATTAATAAAGCAGAAAGTAGAACAGCGGGAATAGGAACCCCCTGTTTATTAGTTTTTGCAAAAACTTTTGGTGCATTCCCTTGTTGAGCGAGACTGTAGAGCATACGGCTATTTGCAAACATCCCACTGTTATAAACAGAGAGGGCAGCAGTTAAGATAATAAAGTTCAGTAAGTGTGCAGCCCAACCAATTCCCATTTGGCTAAAAATCATAACAAATGGACTTTTGTCGAGACCGCCAAGATCTAACTGGTTCCATGGCACTAATGAAAGTAAGATCGCTAGTGAACCGATATAGAAAATCAAGATACGGAAAACGACTTGGTTAATTGCTTTTGGAATGGTTTTTTTCGGATCTTTTGCTTCCGCTGCGGCCATACCAATCAGTTCAATACCACCAAAGGCGAACATCAAGAAAGCCAACATATAGAACAGGCCGCTAAAGCCATTTGGAAAAAATCCACCATGAGACCAAAGGTTACTAAATGAAATACTTGAACCTACATCTGCTGTAAATAGCAAATAAAGCCCAAACACAATCATTGAGATGACCGCAGCAACTTTAATAATAGCGAGCCAGAATTCGGACTCACCATAGAATTTGACGTTAGTTAAGTTAATTGCCGTAATCACGACAAAGAAAAATAAGACAGAAGTCCACGCTGGAATATGAGGCCACCAATAATTAATATATTTGGCTACCGCGGTGAGCTCACTCATCGCCACCAGAACGTAGAGTATCCAATAGTTCCATCCGGTTAAAAATCCGGGAAATTTCCCCCAATATTTATACGCAAAATGGCTGAACGATCCTGCAACAGGTTCTTCAACAATCATTTCTCCCAAGTGACGCATAATCAAAAACGCGATTAAGCCGCCAATGGCATATCCTAAAATAATGGATGGTCCCGCAGATTGAATCACTTGCGCCGAGCCTAAAAATAATCCGGTACCAATTGCTCCACCCATAGCAATTAATTGGATGTGTCGATTTTTTAGTCCTCGTTGCAGTGTAGAAGATTCGTTGGTCAAAGGTCTTCACTCACAATGAATAAGTAAATTATTCTAATAGATGGAGTTATTTTAGCCTAGACTACAAATTAATAAGCTGTGACTGAAAAGTAATATTAAAATATATTTAAAATCATTGGCTTACTTTTAATATTTCAATATAGAGTAAAAAGTCCTCTAAAAAATATAATTTCATATAGACTTTTTTTCTTAGATTTTGCTTAGATTAAGTCATTGCAAGCATATTGCTAAATTCTCAAAATATGCTCGCGTCAATACGATTGATGTATAAAGCAGATCGCTATCTCTTGGCCTTAAAACAATTTAAGATGCAGAGAAGGGTAAACAAGAATGCTTGTTTTGATATAGAAGAACATAATAGTAAGGATAACAGTTGATATGAGCTCAGTACCGCAAATTAAAATTCCAGCAACTTATATGCGTGGTGGAACCAGTAAAGGTGTCTTTTTTAAGCTTGATGATTTGCCGGAAAAAGCCCAAGTTGCAGGACAAGCCAGAGATCAGCTCTTACTACGTGTAATTGGTAGCCCAGACCCATATGGAAAACAAATTGATGGCATGGGTGGTGCCACTTCGAGTACCAGCAAAACAGTTATTCTCGCTAAAAGTACTCAGCCAGATCATGATGTCGATTATTTATTTGGTCAGGTTTCAATAGATCAACCTTTCGTAGATTGGAGCGGTAACTGCGGTAATTTGACTGCTGCTGTTGGTTCTTTTGCGATATCAAATGGTTTAGTTGATGCAAATCGTATTCCAGAAAATGGCCTATGTACGGTTCGAATTTGGCAAAAAAATATTCAAAAAACCATTATTGCGCATGTGCCTATCACCAATAGTCAAGTTCAAGAAACAGGTGATTTTGAACTGGATGGGGTGACTTTCCCTGCAGCTGAAGTTCAAATTGAGTTTTTAGATCCAGCTGATGATGGTGAAGAAGGCGGCGATATGTTCCCGACAGGAAATATTGTTGACGAATTAGAAGTCCCTGACATTGGTCGTTTCCAAGCGACATTTATTAATGCAGGTATTCCAACCATTTTCTTAAATGCAGAAGATTTGGGTTACCAAGGTACAGAGCTGCAAGATCATATTAATAGTGATGCAACTGCATTGGCACGTTTTGAGAAAATTCGTGCGTATGGTGCGGTACAGATGGGCTTAATTAAAGATATTTCAGAAGCAGCTGCGCGTCAGCACACACCAAAAATTGCTTTTGTTTCTAAACCGAAAAACTATACGGCATCGAGTGGTAAACAAGTTTCCGATAGTGATGTCGATTTATTGGTTCGTGCTTTGTCGATGGGTAAATTACACCATGCGATGATGGGAACAGCAGCAGTGGCGATTGGCACGGCAGCCGCTATTCCGGGTACTTTAGTAAATTTAGCTGCGGGTGGTGGTGAGCGTGAAGCGGTACGTTTCGGTCATCCATCTGGAACATTACGTGTTGGCGCTCAAGCCGAACTTGTTAATGATCAATGGGTCGTTAAAAAGGCGATTATGAGCCGGAGTGCACGTGTGTTAATGGAAGGTTGGGTACGCGTTCCGGGTGACAGTTTCTAAAACACTTAAGAATGAAAAAGCCTCTCAATTTTGTAGAGGCTTTTTTACATAGGCCTTCGAAAACTCATCACGCACTTTTCACAGTGAATCGTGTATGATGTAGCGCATGAATGCTTCATGACATTCAATAAAATTTCTCTACTGATTTTATCGAGGCGACTGTGTCATCACTCTCTCAAGTTAATGCGGATGTTTTAAAACAAGCTCAACAACGTATTCAACAAGATTTATTGACGACACTGGCTGCATTCTCAATTCCAGAGCCTTTAAAAGGCGCAGTACATCATGCAGTTATGCTTGGTGGAAAGCGTGTGCGTCCGGCTTTATGTTATGCCACTGCCTCTTTACAGCCAAATCCGAATTTTGCTGCAGCTCGCCGTGCTGCGGTCGCAGTTGAACTTATTCATTGTTACTCACTAGCGCACGATGATTTGCCTTGTATGGACAATGATTTGCTTCGCCGTGGTCAACCGACTTGTCATGTTGCGTTTGGTGAAGATACTGCTTTGCTTGCAGGTGACATATTACAATCAATGGCTTTTGAGGTTTTAGGTAGCCGTTTGTTTGATGAACAAGGGCAGGGTACTGATGCCGCGATTGTGTTAAAACAAATGCAGATTTTAGCAACTGCCAGCTCTAAAATGGTTTCTGGACAGGTTTTAGATTTACAATCTGAAGGCAAGCAAATCACTCAAGACGAACTTGAAAATATCCATCGCAATAAAACTGGGGCGCTCATTCAAGCAGCTATTATGATGGGTGCAGTGACCATTTTCTCTGGAACAGATCAAGCAATTCCAAAGTTACGTCAATATGGCCAAACAATTGGATTAGCTTTTCAGGTTTTAGACGATATTCTTGATATTACTTCGAGTACTGAAACCTTGGGTAAAACTGCGGGTAAGGATGAGCAAGTACAAAAATCGACATACCCAGCCTTAATGGGTCTTGAGCAAGCAAAAAACTATGCTAAAGAGTTGCATGATCAAGCTTTTGAAGCCTTAGCTCATTTTGGTGACGATGCAAAAGAATTAGTAGATATCTCACAATTCCTTTTAGCTCGTACCAATTAATAAGATTAAATCAATATTCATGCTTCTATTCATATTCAATGAATAAAGGAGAAAAGAATGAATGGTGCTCAGCTTCATCAAAATGCAATTGAAATCGCGCGCAATCTTCCTTTTAGTGAGCAAACTCATCCATTTGGACCTGAATATGAAGTTTTTAAAATATTAGAAAAAATATTCATGCTGACTACAGAAGTCGCGGGCGTCAAAATGGTTAATGTCAAATGTGATCCGTATAAAAGTCAGGAATATCAAGAACTCTATTCATTTATTATTCCGGGCTATCATATGAATAAAAAGCACTGGATTTCGATTACACCGCATAAGAACTTAACAAGTGATTTACTTCAAGATTTGATTCATGATTCTTATGATTTAGTCGTGAAGAAACTTCCTTTGAAAGATCAGAAAAAATTAAAAAACCAATAATATAAAAGATAAAAAAACGGTGGCATGATGGCCACCGTTTTGCTTTCAATTACTTATTTAAAGTAACTAAATTAATTATGTTTTCCCATAATGCCGCGAATTGTATTTAAAACATCGGCAGGTAAAACCACAGTTTTAGCATTACTTGATTTCGCCATATCTTGCATTGCTTTGACATACTGCTCACCTAACAGGTAAGCAACAGGTGTTTCTTTATCACCCACTGCACTTGTGACCATCTCAATTGCTTTTTGTGAAGCTTCAGCCAAAACAACTTGTGCTTCTGCATCACGGCGAGAGGCTTCTAAGCGTCCGTCAGCCTCTAAAATAGCAGCTTGTTTTTCACCATCAGCTCTCGTTACTGTCGCACGGCGTTGACGTTCTGCCGCAGCTTGAGCTTCCATGGCAGCTTGCATGGTTGAAGAGGGTTGAATATCTTGAATTTCAACAGTTTTTAATGTGATACCCCAATCTGAAATATCATCAGAAATAGCTGCTTTTAACTTAGCTTTAATATGGTCTCGTGAAGACAAAGCATCATCTAGATCCATTTCACCGACAATAGAACGTAATGAAGTTTGTACAAGGTTTTGAATTGCCCATGTATAGTTTTCAATACCATAAACTGCTTTTTCTGGTGTGGTTAAATTAATATATGCCACAGCATTCATGAGCAATACCGCATTGTCACGTGTAATCACTTCTTGAGATGGGATATCTAACACAATATCTTTAGTGGTAACTTTATAAGCCACATCATCGACATAGGGAATCACAAAATTAAGCCCTGGATTTAGGGTAGAGTGATATTTACCTAAGCGTTGAACAATCCACTTATAACCCTGAGGAACAATGCGAACCCCTTTAAAAATAGTGATAGCCACAAAAGCCAAAAAGGCTAAAACAATAATAGTACCAACTGGCATGAAAATACCCTCTCTTTATCTTTAATGTTTATGAAGTACCGTGGGACTGGACAATTAAGTCATTACCCGAAATATCAATAACTCTAACGCGGTCACCGACTTTGACTGGAGTAGTACTTCGACAGTTCCATTCATCGGCTCCTAAAATAGGCATTGGAAAGCGAACAATAATTTGATCATGATCAAGACCGGTTTGAATCACCATACCGATTTGACCAATAGTCGCTTCACGGGGTAATCCCGCTTTAGTTTTATCAATTGATAATGGTTTAATAAATTTGAACCAAAGAATGGTGCATAGCACTGAAAGAACTATCCACAATACAATTTGCGTTGTGAGGCTAATATCTGGAAATAACCAGTAGAGAAAGCACACCATAATGGCGGCAATACCAAACCAAAGCGCGGCAAAGGCGGGTAGAATCAGTTCAGAAAGAATAAGTAAGATACCCAATACAAACCAGTGCCAAGGTTGTATAACAAACTCCATAGATCTGCTCTTTTATATATCTTTATGATGGGTAAAAGTGACTCAATATCACTTTTACCACTGTAGCAGATGATGGGGAGTGTGGATAGAAAAAAACCACTTCAATTAAAATTTAGGGCGTGGTGCAGGTTTAAATGCAGCTGGAGATTTTTTGAAGTTTGCAATTGCAGTTTCAACTTGGCGTATTTGCGCTTGAGCAGCTTTTTCACCTTCTAAAATTGCTTGATTACTTGATTTGAGATCAAGCGTACCTAGGTGACCAACTTTAGGTTGAATCACTACATTGGCTTGCTTGAGTTCTTCATTAATACTTTGCTGACCCATAATATTAATGGTTTGATCCAGTAGTCCCCACATGTTTGCTGGGCGGTTCCCTGCTGGACGTGCAGAAATATCAACCGCAATCACAATATCAGCACCCATGTCACGAGCGGTCTTAACAGGAATTGGGCTAACCAACCCACCATCTACATATTTCTGCTTGCCAATAGTTGTTGGTACAAACACATTTGGAATACTACAAGATGCACGTACGGCTTGGCCTGCATTACCTTTAATAAAGTCAGCTTTTTGACCATTATCAAGGCGCGTTGCTACGGCAGCAAAACGAATTGGAAATTTCTCAATTGGTTTGTTGCCTACGTTACGGTTAACGTAGTCCTGTAACTTTTGTCCAAGAATAATACCCTGACGGTTGAGTGTTAAATCGCGGATATCCGATTCTTGTAACTTCAGCGCTAGACTTTGCAATTGATAAGGCGTTTGTCCACTTGCGTAGATACTTCCCACAAAGCTACCGGCACTCGTACCTGTCACAATTTTAGGTTTAATTCCGTGAGACTCTAAAACCTTGATTACACCAATATGTGAAAATCCTTTTGCTCCACCGCCACCTAAAGCAAGTGCAATCACAGGTTCACGGGCTTTCATTGAGGTTGTCGGTGTTGGTGTTTTGCTAAATTTATCACAGCCAAAGAGTGCTAGAGAGATAAATCCAATACTGGCAAATTGAGCAATTTTCATCTTTAAAAATAATCTACGTCGAGATAAATTAAGAAGGGCCATAAGACCAGATTTGCTCAATTTTTGCTAGGTTTTTTTCACTAGATTTTGTAAAGGTTCAGCGAGCCAATTGCGATTTTTGGGTGATATTTTTCCTTCATAACGCTCAAAAATCTTAGCGAGATCTTCATCATAGTTACCACTAGGATTTAAGTGCCCTAAGCAGTGAATCGTCTTGCGGTCATAATCGAAAGAAAACATCACAATGGGAATATTGGCTTTTGCAGCAATATGGTAAAAACCACTTTTCATTTTTTTTGCTTTTTTACGTGTGCCTTCGGGTGCCATTCCAATCCAGATCTTGTCATGTTTTTGAATAGTAGCAACGACTTGTTCTGTCAGTCCATTGGCCGTGTCACGTTTAACAGGAATGACCCCAGCCCAATCTAAAGCTCGTTTAAAAGGTGGTTTAAAAAGAGCGTCTTTACCTAATACCGTAATTTGGATACCTAATCCGAAAATCGCAAGAAAGCCATACCATCCATCAATATTAGAGGTATGGGGTGAGATAATCGCGACTGCTTTTGGAAAATTGGGAACTTCACCTTCGATTGTCCAACCTTGTGCTAAAAAAAGTTTCTTAAATAGCGCCCGACTTAAAGCAGTGCCACGTTGGGGTACCAAATCAGGTAAATTAGGGAAATGTTGATCCATATTTTTTTAAATTTTAACTTGTCCTCGTTTTATCTTAATCTTTTGAAATATATGCTTCATTGGCAAAATGTAAGAACAACATGACATTTGATGTTATTCCTCATTAAACAAATAAAAAGTAGGTTTCTATGTTGCGGCAGCAAAATCTTTATCTTCTGCTATTTTCTTTATATTGGGCACAAGGACTGCCTGTCGGGTTTATGACCCATGCTTTACCCGTGATCTTAAGAGCAGAAGGAGTTTCACTCGCCCATATTGGTGGTTTTGGCTTATTAATGCTGCCTTGGTCAATCAAGATTTTTTGGGCGCCGTGGGTCGATCGACACGCACTTTCCCGTTTAGGGCACTATCGTAGTTGGATATTACCTACGCAGTTTTTGACGGTAGGTGTACTTTGTATTTTGTCTTTTTTCCCCGTTCAAGCTTTAGATCAGCCCATTTATTTATTCGCCTTTTTCATTTCACTTCTTTTTATGAATTTAACAGGAGCAACCCAAGATATTGCGACCGATGCTTTAGCAGTCAATTTATTGAAACATGATCAACAACATTGGGGGAATACATTTCAGGTCATTGGTTCGCGGCTAGGTTTTATTGTCGGTGGAGGTGCCGTACTTTGGTGTTTAGACTGGCTGACATGGCAACCTACTTTTTTGCTATTAGCAACCATAGTATTTTTAAATACTTTACCCGTTTTATTATTTAAAGAGCCTCAACACACTTCTCATCTAAATGAAGAACCCAAACTTGGCCAACAAAATTTAATTCTAAAAATTAAAGCCTATTTGGGATATTTCTCCCAAAGTAAAGAGCTCCGTTCTTGGTTAATAATACTCATCACTTTTAAAATAGCGGACGGCTTAGCGGGACCATTACTCAAACCCTTAATGGTGGATATGGGGTTAAGTTTTACTCAAATTGGTGTTTATATCACGATGCTCGGTGCAGTAGCGGCGCTGATAGGGGCCGCAGTAGCAGGATGGGGGCTTAAATACTTTTCAAGGTCAACAGCTTTAATTGTTTTTTCAGTCTTTAAAATTATAAGTCTAGGAGCCTATGCTTATTTAGCTTATACCTATGAACAAAAAATTCAGATCAATGTCTGGGCTATCTATATAGTAAATGCTTTAGAAGACGCCTTCTCGGCAATGTTGTTGGTGGTTATGTTGACTCTAGTCATGCATTACAGTCGCAAAGAATATGCAGGAACAGATTTTACCTTTCAAGTATCAGTCATGGCGACTGTGAGTGGTCTTCTTTATAGTTTTAGTGGGGTGATTGGTGATGTACTTGGTTATTTCCATTATTTGATAGCTATTGTCATTATTGGAATGATTACTTTACTGCCTATTTATCTCTGGAAATATGAAAAACTACAGGAAAATTAATGTTAACTAAATGAAATAAAGAAACTTAATATTGCTTAAGCCATGATCAAGCCTAGATCTACTACCTTGGTCTATGTTTTTAAAAATGTATATTTTTAGCTATTTAAATGCGCTATTAATTGTGCCATCTTGTGTGGGTAGCAAATGGAAGCTAACTGGAGAAAAAATGGATTTCGATAACAAGAAAAATCATGTGAATCAATCAAAATCGGCAGAAAAATGTTCAATTAGATTGGATATTAGCCTAAAGTCTAAAAAAGAATAATGAAATAACGATTTAATCATTCTATAAGATAAGAGAGTTGTGTAGGATTCGTTACAACATGAAGTTAAGGTAAAAATCTGTAAAACAAAGTATGTCTTTGGTTATAGGCTTTAGTCTTGCACAGCGTTGAAATTGGTTTTGGTTGCGGTAATAAAATTAATGTAACCAAAGTGGAGGAGAGTTGATTTTTTAGCCCCTTAATTTAATGGCGTAAATCAACTTGGCATGGATAGGCAACATAAAATATATTTTTAGGAGTTCTTGATGGATCTATTCCTTAATCGTAAATCTTTCGTTATTAAAAGTTTAGCTCTTACAGTAACAGCTTTAATGATGAGTGGGGCACATGCTGCAACTTCCGACAAAGCGGAAATTCAACAGCTTCGTAAAGAAGTAGAAGCACTTAAAGCTTTAATTCAACAACAACAGCAAGTACAGCAACAACAACAGCAAGTACAGCAACAACAGCAAGTACAACTCGCTGAAGTTAAAGCACAACCTGTTGCTGCACCAGTTTCACCTTTAGCAGGATTTAAATCTAAAGCTGGCGCTGATGTGAATCTATATGGTTTTGTTCGTGGCGACGCTAATTATATTATTGAAGGTGCTGATAACGACTTTGGTAAAGTAGCTGAATCAAAAGGCGAAGCAAAAGACAAAATTCGTGCAACTGCTAAAACGACTCGTCTAGGCCTTGATTTCACAGCTCCAGTAAATGATGCCAAAGTCGGTGGTAAACTCGAAGTTGACTTTGCTGGTTCAACAACAGATTCAAATGGCTCATTGCGTGTTCGTCATGCTTATGTAACATATAATAACTGGTTATTTGGTCAAACAACTTCAAACTTCTTAGCTAATCATGCACCAGAAATGATCGACTTCTCGACAAACATTGGTGGTGGTACTACTCGTGTTCCACAAGTACGCTATAACTACAAACTAGGACCAACAACACAATTGTTTGTAGCGGCTGAAAAAGGTGATAGCGCTGGTCTTACTGGTACAAAAGATACAGATGGTAGCTGGGTAAATGACAGTATTAAATATAGTTTGCCAGTATTAACTGCTAAAATCACTCAAGGCTATGCAGATGGTAAAGGTTCTGCTTCAGCTCGTGCATTAGTTGAAAACTATAAATCAAAAGCTGGCGGTGATAACCAAACCGGTTGGGGTGTAGCTGTTGGTACAGACTTTAAAGTATCTGATCCTTTAAAACTATTTGCTGATGCATCTTATGTTGTAGGTAACAGTAACTACTTATATGGTAGTAATAAGGCCTATACAATCGTAAATGGTGATATTGAGCAAAATGAATTTGTAGCCGTACAAGTGGGTGGAACTTATAAAATTTTACCTAACTTACGTTCGACTTTAGCTTACGGCGCTCAATTCTCTGATGACGGCACTGACTATGCTAAAGCATATGCAGCTGGTAATGAAAAAGTTCAACAAGCATGGATTAACTTCATTTATACACCAGTTAAACCAATTGATTTAGGTGTTGAATACGTTAACGGTAAGCGTGATACCTTTGATGGTAAGTCTTACAAAGATAACCGTGTTGGTTTAATGGCTAAATATAGTTTCTAAGAACAATATTTAGTTAAAAATTAAAAAAGGCGAGGTTAATTAATCTTGCCTTTTTGTTATTTAAAATTTAAAAAATAAATATGCAGTAAGGTCGGTGGATTAGATCATTTTTTATTTAAGTCATTTTTAAGTTTCAATTTCTACATTAGAGCATCATAAAAAGATTGTAGTCGTCCGAGATGCTGAATTTTTTTTCTACATTAAAAAATAAACAGGTTTCACTGTTTATGTTTAATTTAATTTTAGCTATTTGGTTGGGGGCCATTCTCAATATTGGTTTCTTCCATAGCATTGATATTTTAACTCCATATTTTGGAGTAAAGGCTATTCTATTTTTAGCTGCTACAGTAGTTATTGTAGTTGCTGCTTATTATGCAGTTTTACAGATTTTAAACTGGACATGGACCGCTAAAATTTTTGCAATTTTACTGCTCATGATTGGTGGTTTTAGCTCTTATTTCGTCAATACCTTAGGGATAATCATCTCGCCCGATCAGATTCAAAATATGATACAAACAGATGTATCTGAAGTTTCTGATTTAATTTCATTACGTTTTGGACTCTGGACAATTTTCTTTGTTGTTTTACCTATTATTTTAATTACGCAGGTAAAACTTAAAAAAGAAAAAGTATCTTATTTATTAATGAAAAAACTTGGTTCGATTGTGGGTTCATGTGCAATCGTGGGTATTTTACTATTTGTTTATTATGTTGATTTTGCATCTATTTTTCGTGAGCATCGTGATTTAAAAGGTATGATCTCACCACAAAATAGCATTTCTTCCTTGATGTCTTATTATCACAAAATGGCGCCTAAAAAGAACCTGCCACTTATACATTATGGTGAAGATGCTCATCAAGTTCAGCAAGTACAAAACAACTTGCCTAAATTAATGGTATTGGTGGTAGGCGAGACTGCCCGTGCGGAAAGCTTTGCATTAAATGGTTATTCAAAAAATACGAACCCAGAGCTTACTAAACAAGATATTTTGAATTTTTCACAAGTCAGCTCATGCGGTACAGCAACTGCTGTGTCAGTTCCATGTATGTTCTCTGGTATGCCACGCGTTGACTATGATGAACAACTTGCAAGTCATCGTGAAGGTCTATTGGACATTGCCAAACGAGCGGGTTACCAAGTGACTTGGATTGATAATAACTCTGGTTGTAAGGGCGCGTGTGATCGTGTTGAGCAGTACCCGATATCAGAAAAGTTAAAGCAAAAATGGTGTAAAGATGGCGAATGCTATGATGATATTTTGATTGATAGCTTAAATGAGTATTTAGCAACTATTCCTAAAGAAGACACCCGTCCACGGCTCATTGTTTTACATCAAGTCGGAAGTCATGGCCCAGCCTATTACAAACGTGCGCCTGCTCAATATCAACCGTTTAAACCGACTTGTGATACTAATGCGATACAGGGCTGTTCTCAAACAGAGTTATTGAATAGTTATGATGATACGATTGTGTATACAGACCATGTGTTAAGTCAGTTGATTAATAATTTAAAAGAAATATCGAAATATCAAACAGGATTATGGTATTTATCTGATCATGGTGAATCAACTGGCGAACATGGTTTATATTTACATGGTTCACCGTATGCAATCGCACCGAGTCAACAAACACATGTACCAATGATTATGTGGTTCTCTGATAAATGGAAACAACACAATTTTGCACAAGTAAGTTGTTTAAGCCAACAAACAAAAGAAACGTTAAGTCAGGATAATTTATTCCCAAGCTTATTAAGCTTGTTAGGCGTAAAAACTCAGGTCATCAACCCTCAACTGGATATGCTGCACTCGTGTGCCCATGTGAATTAAAGCGAGCTTAAAACATGACAAAAATCTTGATGATTGAAGATGATTTTATGATTGCAGAATCAACAATAACGTTGCTGCAATATCATCAATTTGAGGTGGAATGGGTCAATAATGGCTTAGATGGTCTGGCTCAGTTAGCTAAAAATAAGTTTGATTTAATTCTTTTAGACTTAGGGCTACCGATGATGGATGGCATGCAAGTCTTAAAGCAAATTCGCCAAAGAGCAGCGACACCAGTCTTAATTATTTCAGCACGAGATCAGTTACAAAACCGCGTGGATGGCTTAAACCATGGCGCAGATGATTACTTAATTAAACCCTATGAGTTTGATGAGTTACTTGCTCGTATTCACGCGCTATTACGCCGTAGCGGGGTAGAAGCTCAGCTTGCCAATCATGAGCAGCTATTACAAAGTGGTGATCTGGTTTTAAATTTTGAACAGCACATTGCTACTTTTAAAGGTCAACGTATTGATTTGTCCAATCGTGAATGGGCAATTCTTATTCCTTTGATGAGCCACCCAAATAAAATCTTTTCTAAAGCAAATCTTGAAGATAAGTTATATGATTTCGATAGTGATGTAACCAGTAATACGATTGAAGTATATGTGCATCACTTGAGAGCTAAACTCGGGAAAGACTTTATTCGAACGATTCGAGGGCTGGGTTATCGTTTAGGGCAATCGTAACTTAAATTTTGGAACTTCATAACAGTGCATTATTCATTAAAAAAACGACTGATTTGGGGCACCTCAGTTTTCAGTGTCATTTTAGGTTGTATATTAATTTTTAGTGCTTATAAAGTTGCACTTCAAGAAGTCGATGAAATTTTAGATACGCAGATGCGCTATTTAGCTGAACGAACAGCTGAATATCCATTGAAAACGGTAAGCAGTGAGTTTGATTTTCATAAAACTTATCATGAAGAAGATCTATTTGTAGATATTTGGGCTTATAAAGATCAAGCCCATTTATCTCACCATCTCCATTTATTGGTTCCACCCGTTACACAAGCAGGCTTTTATTCGCATAAAACTAGTCAAGGTTTAATCCGTACCTATGTTTTGCCATTAAAGGATTATCAAATCCAGATTAGCCAACAAGAAAAAGTCCGTGAAGCTTTTGCTTGGGAGCTTGCGGGCAGTATGTTTATTCCATATTTGATTATTTTACCTTTTGCGATTTTTGCTTTAGCTGCAATTATTCGTCGAGGTTTAAAGCCGATCGATGACTTTAAAAATGAACTGTCTCATCGTGATTCAGAAGAGCTGACACCTATTGAAGTTGTGGATTATCCTCAAGAACTGTTACCCACAATTGATGAAATGAACCGTCTTTTTGAGCGTATTTCTAAAGCACAAAATGAACAGAAGCAGTTTATTGCAGATGCTGCCCATGAACTTCGAACTCCTGTGACTGCTTTAAATTTACAGACCAAGATTTTAATTAGTCAGTTTCCTGAGCATGAATCACTGCAAAATTTGAGTAAAGGATTAGCACGTATTCAGCATTTAGTGACGCAGCTTTTAGCTCTGGCTAAGCAGGATGTCTCTTTAAGTGTGATTGAACCGACAAAAGCTTTTCAACTCAATGATGTCGCTTTAAATTGTGTTGAGCAGCTTGTTAATCTGGCTATGCAAAAAGAAATTGACTTAGGGTTTGTTCGTAACGAACCAATTGAAATGCATAGTGTCGAGCCAACAGTTCATTCAATTATTTTTAACTTAATTGATAACGCTATCAAATATACGCCTCATGAAGGGATGATTAACATTTCAGTCTTTAATACTACAGATGGCGATGCATGTATACAAATTGAAGATAGCGGGGCGGGGATTGACCCAGAGCATTATGATAAAGTACTAAAACGTTTTTACCGTGTACATCATCACCTTGAGGTTGGCAGTGGTTTGGGGCTATCGATTGTAGATCGAGCGACTCAGCGCTTAGGTGGGACTCTGACACTAGACAGAAGCTTAGAGCTTGGTGGACTTTCTGTTTTGGTTAAACTTCCTAAAGTTCTCCATATTCACGAAACAAGAACTTGAGTTAGGTAAGTTCTTGTTTGATTCGTTTCTCAAATTCAAAGCGGTGAATACAAATTGCATAGAATAAGATATTCACTGCCCAAACTACCCAACCTGTCCATAAATTATGACTCAGGAAATGTGCACCACGCATCATTTGTCCCCAACCCATCATAAAGCCCAAAATAATGCCTGCAATGAGATAAAAATAGGCACGTTTAGGTTGTTCAAGACGATAAACAAAATAACCTGTCATTAAAATAAAACCAGCGCTTGCATGGCCGCCTGGAAAGCAATGCCCATGCTTAGCAGTGAAGTCCCATACATAACTTAAAGCAGTAGGATGAATCATATTCCAAGGGCACGCATGAGCCGATTGTGATTTTAAGAGGCCAACTATACCGCTACCAACCATACTCACAAAAAACATATAGCCATATTGCCAGCGATAAGGCTTTAATTTTTCAACTTTAAATGATGCGAGCCACAGACCGAAAAAGATGACGTAAATGGTAGTAATGATTTGTTTAACAATTTCATGATTCAGTCTTTCAAGATACCAATTGTCTCGATTGAAAAAATGACCTGTTGAATCAATCCAAGGGTGGATGAAATACATGTCAATTTTTCCACCCACAGGAAAAACGATCAAAAGCAGGAAAAAACTGAAAAAAAGAAGAATGATATTAAGCTGAAAAAATTGTTTTTGTTGATTCATGCCATGCAACATCAATTAAATTGTGAGTAAAGGCATTACATAAAATTAAGCTTAAATTGCTCTTAAACTATACGAAGAAAGAAGTTCAATTTTCTTTAAAAAATAAAAAAAGCGACGAGAAGTATCGTCGCTTAGAGCACTTTAACAAGTATTAAAACATACCTTCTTCAGAGTTTGCTGAAATCTTATGAATAGACAAATCTGCACCACGGAACTCGTCTTCTTGAGATAAACGAATGCCGATAGTTGCTTTAAGCAAGCCGTAAACAATAAAGCCGCCAGCAAGTGCAATGGCTATCGCGAGCGCTGTCCCGATGAGTTGAGAGATGAATGAGACGCCGCCTAAGCCACCAAGCCATTGCTGACCAAATAGACCTACTGCAATACCACCAAATGCACCGCATACACCGTGTAAAGGCCATACACCGAGTACATCGTCCACTTTGAGTTTGTTTTGAGTATAGGTGAATAGATATACAAACATTGCACCGGCTGCACCGCCAATAACAAGTGCGCTGATTGGGTGAACAATGTCTGAGCCTGCACAGATTGCGACTAAACCAGCAAGTGGACCATTGTGTAAGAAGCCTGGGTCATTTTTACCAATCGCATTGGCTGTAATTGTACCGCCGACCATTGCCATGAGTGAGTTAATGGCAACCAGACCAGAAATTGCATCAACACGCTGAGCACTCATCACGTTAAAGCCAAACCAGCCAACAATTAAAATCCATGAACCAAGCGCCAAAAAGGGAATAGAAGAAGGTGGATGAGCACTTACACGACCATCTTTCTTATAACGACCAGAACGTGCACCCAATAAAATGACCGCTGCAAGTGCAATCCAACCGCCCATGGCATGAACTACGACTGAACCAGCAAAATCATGAAAAGCTGCACCGAAGGTTGTTTCTAACCACTTTTGCAAACCGTAGTTACCATTCCAGACCATGCCTTCAAAAAATGGATAAACCAGCGCCACCAAAGCGAGTGTTGCAATTGCTTGTGAACGCATTTTCGCGCGTTCAGCAATACCACCCGAAATAATGGCAGGGATTGCCGCAGCAAAAGTAAGTAAAAAGAAGCAACGCATAAGATTGTAGCCATGATCACTTGATAAAACCGTTCCATCATGAAAGAAGTGCTGACCATACGAAATGTAATAGCCAACAAAAAAATATGCGATTGCAGAGAGAGCAAAGTCAGTCAGAATTTTACTCAGTGCGTTCACCTGATTTTTATGGCGAACCGTACCAAGTTCCAAGAATGCAAAACCTGCGTGCATGGCAAGAACCAAAACTGCACCAAGTAATAAGAAAAATAGATCTACATTGTGCATAGCATGCTCGAAAAAAGTGCTAAATTCCATTTTGGAACAAATCTGGGTCTGTAAATTGCACCAAAATAGATTTAAGGAATCTAAAAACCTAAGTTTGTCGAAACAAACTCAATTGCATAAAAGTGAATATGCAATAAGTGCACCAATTTGAATTAGAAAAGTGGTTTTTGGCGATAAATGGTGCGTCGATTTGGTTAAGATAGGGCAGTTATGGCGCTTTTTACGTTACAAGTCATCTAATGTGCTGATAAATTGACCTGAAAGAGTTCGTTATTAAAGTTTAAAAAGAATCGTTCTATTCTTAATGATCTGACCAAACTGATTGTGCGACTTCAATAAATGCTTTCACAGCAGGACTGATATGTTTTTTGTTTTTCACCGCGAGTCCAATAGAACGTTTAAGGTTCGGTTTAAAAGGGCGCTTAACCACATTTGGATAAAGCGCGAGCAACTCTTTGGTAATCACCATATCAGAGACAATGGACACCCCTAACTGGTTGTGAACCATGCTGACGATACTTAAAATTTGTGAAACATAAAATTTGATGTATGGTTTCACATTAAAGTTTTTTAAAATTAATTCGACCTGATGTCGACTACCCGCCATTGTCATAATGAAAGGGCAGTTTTCTAGCTGTGCTGGATCAATGTAGAGCTGCTCTGCGAGTGGGTAACCATTTGGAATTAGGGCAACAAAACGGTCTTCAATTAAGGGGAATGTATCGAAGCGCTCATCGGGCATAATTAAAAAACCAACCTCAATGCGCCGTTCTAATAACCACTGAGCAACTTCTTTATCTTCACCTTCATCAATATAAATTTCGATTTTTGGGTAGCGCTGCCGAAAGCTTTCTAAAATTTCAGGCAATAGATAAATAGAGGATGAAGCCCCAAAAGAGCCAATACGTAATGTGCCTTCATTTAAACCATGGATAGCAGCCACTTCTTTTTCTAAGGTATTAGAAATACTCAATAACTCTTTTACATGTGTAAGAAGCTGTTGACCTGTCGTGGTGAGCTCAATATCACTCTGGGATCTTGAAATCACGTTAATGCCCCATTGTTGTTCTAATGATTTAAGCGCATGAGAAACAGCCGACTGTGAAATTCCCAGCTTTTCAGCGGTAGCAGTAAAGCTTTTTAGTTCAGCAATGAGTGCAAAAATTTCAAGCTGGGTAAAGGTCATATTGTATTTGTTATGAGTAAAAACTCATTTTATCATGAGTTTTCATTATCTTTAATATATGAGTAAACCAAGGTCATTTCCAAAAATAGCAAGCCCCACCAAACTCGAGTAAAGAAATGAATAGCATTGTTTTATCTCTTTTTCCCTTAGTTGCATTAATTGCATCGGGATACCTGTTTAAAAAATATCGTTTTTTTAGCGATGAGTTTTGGGCTGGGGCAGAGAAGCTCAATTATTATATTTTATTTCCTGCTCTGCTTTTTAGTACGTTATCGACCGCAAAAATTGACTTACAAAGCTTGAGTACAGCCATTATTGTGATGTTGATTGTGGTCTTAGCTGTGACCATCATTTTATACATACTTCGAATGTTTTGGCACATACCACCCGCACGTTTTGGTGTGCATGTACAAAGTATGGTTCGTTTTAATACCTATATCGGTTTGGCTTTAGTGACTTCGCTTTTTAAAAGTGAAGGAATGGCAATTCTGGCAATTTTGTTGGCGCTTTGCATTCCACTTGTGAACGTTATTTCGGTGCTTGCTCTAACCTCTAAAGAACACATGGCAATTAAACCTGTATTGATTGCACTCCTTAAAAACCCTTTAATTGCATCATGTGTGGTCGGAGCAGCAGTCAATGCACTTCACATCCCGATTTGGGAAGGCTTTACTCAGTTTATTAAGCTTTTTTCAGTGTCGAGTTTGCCACTAGGATTGTTATGTGTTGGCGCAGCTTTACAGTTTATGCAAATTAAAAAAGACATTATGGTATTAGCAGCAGACACGTTTGCTCGACTTTTAGCAGTACCTGCTTTGGCTTACACGGTCTGCATGTGGTTTGGTTTACCAAGCTTGCAAACTCAAATTTTAGTCATTTTCTTTGCGCTACCGACTGCTTCTGCTTCATACATTTTAACCAAAGTTTTGGGTGGAGATAGTCAGCTCATGGCAGCCGTGATTAGCTTTCAAACTCTATGTGCTGCCGTGACTTTACCACTGGTGATTTGGTGGATTTCTTAAGATATAAATCTTTAGCCTGACTCGTATTTAAAGAATGCTTGGCTACCTTCCTCATCTGATTATTGCTACACTTTTTTCTTTTTCGGGTAGATGAGTATGTCCTTTGATCTCAAAGTCAGCTTGCAGCAAAGGTCTGAGCCGTCTGCACAGCAGAAAAAACTAAATCGCCTGATTGATAAAATAGAACAGCAAAAAGTTAGCCTGAGCACATGGCAAAATGCACAAGCTGAGATTCAACAGCACATACGGCAAAAACTGATGCCTGTGTATGGCGATTTGCATGAGGTCTTATTTCAGCAGTTAGATCAACTCTGGAATATGCTGCATAGCCATGAGTTTTCTAAAGTAGACATGCAACAAATTGATGAGAAAATTGCCCGGCTTGCACAAATGTTGAAGCGCTCTAAAATGCTGTCTGCTCAACAGTTGGACTTGGTGAAGCAGATCGATACCTTTTATCAGCAACATGCGGGGGAGTCGGTAAAAAAGAATAAAAAAGCTCAGTCAATACAATTTGAATATGAAGAAAGTGCTGAGCAAAGTGCAGAGTTAGAGGAAGACTTTGAACAGTATGCGGCTGAGCAACAACAAGCGCGAGAAGAAGCCAAACAGCAAAGACAGCAACAGAAACGTGAACAAGCTGAGCAAATGGCAGCCCAATCACTCAAAACAGTTTATTTAAAAATTGCCGCGATGATTCACCCAGACCGTGAGCAAGATGAAACAAAGAGACAGGAAAAAACTGAGCTGTTCCAACAAGCAAGTCAGGCTTATGAAAAACAGGATTTGTTTTATTTACTCAAACTCCAGTTACAGCTTGAACAGAATAAAGGGCTAGGCGCTAAAGAACTATCTGCCGAACAGTTGCGTTTTTATAAACTGGCTTTGGATGCACAAAGTCAGCAGCTTGAAAGTCAAATTGCTGAGATTTTAGATTCTTTTCAGCTAGCCAAGAATGTAAAAGCAGAGCATGTGCATATCAGCGATGTTTATAAAGCTATAGATGCTGATTGTGCTGAATTAAAGCAGCAGATGAAGTGGGAAAAGGAGCGTTTAAAACATATGAAAAAAGTGAGTGGGGTGGAGATATTGTTGGAGCATGGGGTTTTATAGTTTTTAGAAGCATATATCCCCCTAACTTTAGAAGTAAAGGGGGAGTACAATTAAGAAAATCTAATTTTGGGGAGTGCACATGAAAGCCAAAATACAGTTTCTCCTATACCAAGCCACTCAATATTTGTAGGATCGTTTCTTATAATTTCAAAAGTCTTATGGCTACTTTCAGTATTTAGGAAATTAATGACATGATCTAGGGTTTTCTCACTACTTCCTTCTAAGAATATACAATTCTTTTCTTTCAATTGCTTATGAATTTTACAATTAGCATGTTCATCAAACTCACAATCTTTAATAATTTTCTTATCTTTAAGGAAGTTATAAACTTGATTCCAATATTTACCTTTAGGCGTACTTCCTCCAAGGTTAGTATAGAATTTTTTTGTAAAGCCGAGCTTTATATCTATATAGGAATAAAAATTGATAGTTGATTCCTCATCCAAGTTTCTTAAAATTTTTAATCTTTCAAAAGGGATATAAGGTGTGTTTTCTAGGAGCTTTTCAGGGATTAAATTCTCAGCTTCACGGCAATTAGTATTTGAAAAAAAAGCTAACCATGAATCATTTTCTACTAAAACTTTACATTTTTTAGCATTATCACTAATTTCACAATTAGGAGAAAATTTATCACTATCTTTAAAGCAAAAAATAAACTCTTGCTTCTTATCTAGTTGGTTCCTTAATTCCTCTGTAATTGTATCACCACCACCACCTTGGAAATGGTTGGATATCTTTAATAAAGGAAAGTTTTTCCTATTTTTGATTCGAAAGTGTTCTGCTGCATAATTTAAAAAATAAGAATCATTAAGATTTTCTGCAAGTATTAAAATTCCTTTTGAAAGAAAACCTGGTTTAATTTCATTTATATTTATAATCCATTGCTTGTCAACATTGCTTATTCTATAAGTATTCGCAGTAATAATAATCTTATAGGGGATGCTATTATAAAATGATTGATTGGTTGCATAATTATTAAGAGCGAATGAAGCAGCTTCTCTAGCTGACTTTGATAAATATTCACATTCATATAGTTTTTTTAACAAACTTCTTTTGCCACTTACAATAAAATAACCTTCACTAAAACCATCAAATAAGTATCCTAAGCTTTTTAGATTCTCACAATTAGTTAAGTCTAAGCTATCTAAAGAATTGTCTAAATGAATATACACAACAATAATCTCAAATAAATCGTTAAAATTAGTTAAAGAAACCGAAAGGCCAATTCTCTAAAATTCCCTCATCATTGAATTTAGAGTGAATAATATTTGTTTTACTATTTTCATTATCGAAGATTAAAATTTGTACGTCATTATGATCAAGAATCCCTTCTTCTATTAATTCACCAAGTCTATTTATTAGATGTGGGCTATGAGTTTCATAAATAAAATTATACGCTCGTTCAAGATCTTTTAATTGATTAATAATATCAACAGTAATGTCGGAAATTTTAGCTTGATAAGCAGGATGTAAGTGTAATTCAGGTTGTTCAACCACTAAACAGCCTGAATCATTTTTATTTGTATATACAGCACTCCAAAGCTGTAAAATAACAGGTAAAATCTGCGAATAGCCCACGCCAAGATCAGCTAAGTTAATAGTTTCTTGAGTCTCTTTATTTATAATAAGATGTAAAGAAATATGGCCTGAACTCGATTCAGTAGAAAACTCAAGATTAAAATGTTTGTCTATTAATTCTTTTAATTTCTCATGCTTATGATTTTCCTGTAAAAACATAGCAATGTTTGATCCTTTTGAGTCAACTTCATCAATTGCTAACTCTTGTTTTCGATAATAACGTTGTGCAGTGGCCCTAAGTGGTTCTAAATATTTTACTTGTGTGAAATATGAAGTAATGGCTTTATTGTAAAAGTCTAATATACTTTCAGTTTTTGAAATAAAATAAATTTCTTTTAACTCTGAAATTTCATTTTCTGATAAGCCTAATTCTTCGAACTCATCAAAATTAACTTCCGTAAAAATATTTTTCTCTATTAGTTCAACTATTTTGTCAATATCGGTTTTGTTTGTTAAATCCTTATATTTTCTTTCAACTATAATTGGGAAAATAAAATTTCTATTTTTTAAATAAAAATTCACATATTTATGTAATCTATTTTCTGAGTTCTTTACGTTTTTAAGATCCATTTCGATATTGGGAAAAAATTGTTGTTGTTCTATTTTATAAAACTCATCAATTTCATATGTATTGTTATTGATTGTTGCATAAATTTTCTGCTTTTTAGGTTTTAAGATTAATTTTAATTTATTATTTAAAAGTTCTATATCAATAGTATATTGTGGATCTTTTTGTTCAATATTAACAATTGATATAGTTACTTTACTTTCAAAGTATGTATTCTCCATTTCCTCTAAATTATCTAAATATTTTTTTTTCTCAGTTGGAATTAATGGTGTTGAGAGTAAAATTTTTAAGTAATCTTTATGAGATAAACTAAAATTAAAACTAAAAGACATTCCATCTTCAATATTTTTTTTATTTACTGCTGTTGTAAAGTCGCCAAAATCAACTAATCGTCCATACCATAAAATCGGAGATTTTTTTTGAGCCTCGCAACTTTGACGTATTAAAGGAAACGTACGAGCAAAAGTACTTTTACCTACACTATTTCGTCCAACTAAAATAGTTAAGGGCTTTAATTCAATGTCACCCGTATCAATTAGACTTCTTAAATTTTGTATTCTTATCGAATTTAATTTACTCATGAAAAAATCCCCTCATTATTATTGAAGGGATTTTAACCTAATTATTAATTAAAACAAATATTAAAGCGCAGCAATCTGCTCCATATTCGCTTTAACTTTCTCTAACTGAGCAGCAAATTCAGCAAGCTTCGCTTTTTCACCTTCAACCACCGCTGCTGGTGCTTTAGATACAAAGCCTTCGTTTGCAAGTTTGCCCGCAATTTGGTCGTGTTGCTTTTGGATTTTATCCAAGTCTTTTTGCAAACGACCAAGCTCAGCTTTAGGGTCAATTAAGCCTTTCATTGGTACAAATACCGATGCATGGCCTACTACGCTCGAAGAAGAAAGTGGTGGTTCTTGGTCTTTACCTAAGAACTCAATACTTTCGACTTTAGCCAATGCTTTGAACAACGCTTCAATACGAGTAATTTGCTCACGTTCAGCATCAGAAATGTTTTGAAGTAATACTGGCAATAAACGCGCATTACCTAAGCCCATTTCACCACGAATGTTACGTACCGCACCAATCAAACCTTGAAGCCATTGCATATCTGCTTCAGCTTGCTCGTTGATTTTTGCTTGCTCAGGAATAGGGTATTGAGCAGTCATAATCGTTGGGCCGCCTTGACCAAGCATTGGTGCAAGTGTTTGCCAGATTTCTTCTGTCAAATATGGCATTAATGGATGAGCCAAACGTAAAGAAGCTTCCATCACAGCGAGCAATACACGGCGTACTTCAGCTTTACGCTCTTCTGAAACTTCTGCATCGTTTAAAACTGGTTTCGTTAACTCAACGTACCAGTCACAGTATTCATTCCAGATAAAGTCGTAAATCGCTTGAGCAGCAAGGTCTAAACGGTAAGTTGCAAACGCTTGATGTACAGCAGCTTCAGCTTTTTGCAGACGGCTGATAATCCATTGTTCTGGAAGTTCCCATAGATCAGGGCGGGCTTCTTGACCAACAGTTTGACCTTCAACATTCATCAGAACGAAACGAGTCGCGTTCCAGATTTTGTTACAGAAGTTACGGTAGCCTTCAACACGTTTTAAGTCGAACTTGATGTCACGACCAGTGTTTGCAAGCGCACAGAACGTGAAACGAACTGCGTCAGTACCATAAGCATTAATGCCTTCTGGGAACTCTTTGCGCGTTGATTTTTCAATCTTCGCAGCATCTTTCGGATTCATTAGGCCAGTCGTACGTTTTGCAACTAAGCTTTCTAAATCAATACCATCAATCAAGTCTAACGGGTCAAGTACGTTACCTTTAGACTTCGACATTTTTTGACCTTCACCATCACGTACCAAGCCGTGAACATAAACAGTCTTAAATGGAACTTGAGATGAACCATCTTCATTTTTCATGAAGTGTAGGGTCATCATGATCATACGGGCAACCCAGAAGAAAATGATGTCAAAACCAGTCACCAATACATCAGTTGGGTGGAAGGTTTTAAGGAAATCATTCGCTGCGTCTTTTTGTGCGTCGCCAGTCCAACCTAAAGTTGAGAATGTCCAAAGTGCAGATGAGAACCATGTATCAAGAACATCTTCATCTTGTTTAAGTTCAACGTCAGCAGCGATGTTATTTTTCGCGCGTACTTCTTCTTCGTTACGACCTACATAGATGTTGCCATTCGCATCGTACCAAGCTGGAATACGGTGACCCCACCAAAGCTGACGTGAAATACACCAGTCTTGAATGTCACGCATCCATGCCATGTACATGTTGCTGTACTGTTCTGGAACAAACTTAATACGGCCATCTTGAACTGCTTCAATTGCAGGCTCAGCAAGAGGCGCAATTTTTACGTACCATTGGTCAGTCAGTAATGGCTCAATGATCACGCCTGAACGGTCGCCGCGTGGAGCTTTTAAGTCATACGGTTGGATTTGATCTAACCAGCCTTCAGCTTCCGCTTGAGCAACTAATTTTTTACGTGCTTCAAAACGCTCTAAACCAGCATAGTCCGCAGGTGCAGTAATCGTTTTAGAAATTTGTTCGCCAGCTTTTGCAATATATTCAAACTCACCTAAAACTTCGGCATTTTTGTTGAAGATATTAATGATTGGCAAGCTATTGCGTTTACCTAGGTCATAGTCGTTGAAGTCGTGAGCAGGGGTGATTTTTACACAGCCAGTACCGAAGTCTTTTTCAACGTAGTCGTCAGCAACGATCGGAATTAAACGACCAGTAATTGGCAATACAATATTTTTACCAACAAGGTGTGCATAACGCTCATCTTCAGGGTGAACAGCAACCGCAGTATCACCAAGTAAAGTTTCAGGACGAGTTGTTGCAACGACTAAATAGTCTTTGCCGTCTTGAGTTTTAACTGATTTGTCTTCAAAGAAATATTTAAAGTGCCAAAGTGAGCCTTTTTCTTCTTTGCTTTCTACTTCAAGGTCAGAAAGAGCAGTTTGAAGTTTTGGGTCCCAGTTTACAAGGCGCTTACCGCGGTAAATTAAACCGTCTTCGTGCAAACGAACGAATACTTCTTTAACAGCGTTTGATAAACCTTCGTCCATCGTGAAACGTTCACGTGACCAGTCTACCGAAGAACCTAAGCGACGAATTTGTTTCGTAATTGTGCCGCCAGATTGTTCTTTCCATTCCCAAACTTTGTCGATGAACTTTTCACGGCCTAAGTCGTGACGAGTTACACCTTGTAAGCCAAGTTGACGCTCAACAACCATTTGAGTTGCAATACCAGCGTGGTCAGTACCTGGTTGCCACAACGTGTTTTTGCCCATCATACGGTTATAACGGGTAAGGGCATCCATAATGGCATTGTTAAAACCATGGCCCATGTGCAAACTACCAGTGACGTTTGGTGGCGGAATCATGATACAGAATGATTCACCGTGACCAGAAGGTTTGAAGTAACCTTGTTCTTCCCACGTTTTGTACCACTTCTTTTCGATCTCGGTTGGATCGTATGTGGTGGCAATATTTTGAGCGGTTTGAGCGTCAGTCATAGTAGCTTAGATCGAATATGCATAAAAAATTGCACCTATTGTAGCAAAAAAATGCCTCGAAATTAATGTGCTGAAAACAGATAAACGGTTTTGTATTTTTTTCAAAAAACGGTAGATTTATGAAAGATGGATCACAATTTAATCGTGTAGCGACACGGCACAAAAATTACAAAAGAATTGAAAAAGGATGCTGCTGATGAGTTATGAAGTTTTTTTGAAAATTTCCGATTCGACTTATACCCAATTCGAGGCCATTCGGCAAAAACTGCATGAGGGGGTAAGCCAAAGTCAGGCAAAAGTTTTGGGGGATGTATTGTCTGACCTTTCTTGCGAAATTATTGAGCAGGTTTTTTCTGTACTTTTACAGTCAGGGAATACAACTATGTCTCCAAAACAACAGGCTGAGTCTGAAAAAGTTATTCAGCAAGTTTTAGAGACTTTTCGAAAATACATGCCTTGGTCGGTTTCATTTTTTGGAAATGAACGTCTTTTACCCTTAGTTGATTATATGACCTCTCTCATGAAAGAGCAGGAGCAGCAAGTTTATATTACCTATCCGGTCACACTTCAACTTGTACAACAAACCGAAATCCTTACGCAGCAAATTCGTGACGGTAATATGCAAAGTATTACGGCTGCATTTGAGACGCTTATAGAAATTGTGGATTTAGGCGTAACAAGCCTAGTACGTGAACCTAAAAAGCGTTTAAAATTTAATTTAGTTGTCGATAAAACTCTTAACGGAGTCATCAACATGACGACGCATTTGGGCTATAAACGTTTGGAAAAGTTAGGGACACAGGTCGATCAGACCACAGCAACTCATTATATCAACCACTTTTTGGCCTTCATGCATCAAGCAGCATAATTTAAAAAGATAATAGGAACATCACATGGCCAAACTTGATACTTTGCAAAATAAAGTGGTATGGATTACGGGCGCATCTTCTGGTTTGGGTAAGGCCTTAGCAGGAGAGCTCGCTTTACAAGGGGCAAAGTTGATTTTGACCTCGCGCCGTTTTGAAGAGCTAGAAGAAGTTCGGGTTGGTTTATTAAACCCCGATCATCATTTGTCTGTGGTTGCAGATATTACTGATGAAAAGCAGGTTCAAGAAGCTTACAAAGAGATTTTAAAGGCTAAAGGTCGTATTGATTGGCTCATCAATAATGCTGGTTTGAGTCAACGTGCTTTAATTAAAGACACGACCATGGCAACTGAACGCGCCATTATGGAAGTCGATTATTTCTCGCAAGTCGCGTTAACTAAAACTGTATTACCAACGATGCTCAAACAAAAGTCTGGCCGAGTTGTATTTGTGTCGAGTGTGGCGGGTTTATTGGGTACACAGTACCGTGCAAGCTACTCGGCTGCTAAAGCCGCAATTCACATGTGGGCAAATAGTTTGCGTGCTGAGGTCTCAGATCAAGGGGTCGAAGTTTCAGTTATTTTCCCTGGTTTTGTAAAAACTAATGTTTCATTCAATGCACTTAATGGTGCAGGGGAACCTCAAGGCCACCAAGATGAAGCAATTGAAAATGGTTTAGAAGCGGATGTTTTTGCAGAGCAAGCTGTGAAAGCTTTGATGCAGGGTCAAGAATATATCGTTGTGGGTGGGACTAAAGAAAAACTAGGTGTAATGGTTTCTCGGATGTCACCAAAACTTCTTTATAAAATGATTCGGAAAACAAAAGTAAAATAAAAAAGTGATATTGCCGTGCTAAATTGGTGAAAAACCCGTATAGAAGGTTCGCCATGGATCAGGATTATCACCGTATTTTAGAAGTCATCACGCGTTTTCAATTGGTCTTTGATCAGAAAAATTGGGACGCTTTTGATGAGTTGTTGGCAGATCAACTTGAGGTGGATTATTTCCAATTTAGGGGCGAGCCTTTATGTGTCGTGTCTTGTCATGAGTATAAAGGTTCTCGGCAGCAAGCTTTATCGCATTTGCGACTACAGCACAATTTGAGTAATCCAATTATTCGTATTGAACAAGACCAAGCATGGCTAGAGTGTAATTATCAAATTTATCGTTTTTCAGAAAATGACTATTTTCATTCTTTTGGTCGTTATTACTTCACTTTGGCTAAACAACAAGACCGTTGGAAAATTACGGGGATTTGCCAACATTTAACTAAAAATATTGGCAATCCACGTATTCACTTTTCTGCTGTGGGGCAGTATTAGTCTTTGACAGCAGTTCCATAAGCAAAAACTTCAACCATTCCACCTTGCATACCAAGTTCGGTTGTACTCAGCCGAACTCCCATAATATGGTTAGCTCCTGCGGTATGTGCTTGTTGTTTTAAACGTACAATAGCCTCTCGGCGAGCACGTTCAACAATACTTTCATAACTGGTCAGTCTTCCGCCCAAAACATTCTTTATAGATGCCAATACATATTTAAAATAGTCATGAGAAATGACCACATTACTGCTAATAAAATGGCCCAGTTGATCACTTGTTGCAAAACGATTGGTATCAATTCTGATATGGGCAAATTGTTGCTCTTTTTCTAAAAGTTCATTCAAATGTTTTCTTTCAATATGACGTCCAAAAGCCCAGCCAATACTGAAAAGAATGAGAAAAATAACAAGCTGAAAAATAAGATTGTCCATTTTCTACCTATGCATTAAATGGATCGGGTAGATGGGGCGCTTGAGGCTGCACAACCACTGCTGTGCCATATACGAATAACTCAGAAGCACCTTGGGCAATATTTGAAGTTGAAAAGCGTATACCGACAATTGCATTCGCACCAAGCTGCTGGGCTTTTACAATCATACGCTGCATGGCTTCTTGGCGAGATTCTTCTAATAATTCGGTATAACCTGTAAGTTCGCCACCTACAATATTTTTTAAACTTGCCATTAAGTCACGGCCAACATGCTTACTACGAACCGTACTTCCATAAACAACATCAAGCTGTTTCAAAATCTGGTGGCCTGGAACACTTTCTAAATTACTCAGTAACATTGTTTTTTATCAATCTAAATTCTTAAGGTTTCAAGATAAAAAATATTCAGTTGAGTTGCAATAAAAAAGCCCACCGAAGTGAGCTTTTATGAATAAGTTATTTAAAACTTATTGCTTTTTAAGTTCAGCACTAGATGGTTGATTAACCACTGTATCTGAAGTATTTGCTTTTAAACCACCACCTAGAGTTTTGTATAACTCGATTTGGTTGTTTAAGTTTGCTTGTTGAAGCAATAGCAAACCTTGTTCTGCTGAATAAGACGAACGCTGTGCATCAAGAACCGTTAAGTAACTATCAATACCAGCACGGAAGCGGGCATTTGAAAGTGTGTAGTTGCGGTTAGTTGCTTCTACTAGACGTTGTTGAGCTGTTAAACGCTCACCAATGTTGGCACGAGTTGCAAGTGCGTCATTAACTTCACGGAACGCAGACTGAACTGATTTTTCATAATTAGACAATGCAATTTTCTGATCGGTTTCAGAAATTTTTACATTGGCACGACGAGTACCCCAGTCAAAGATTGGTAAATCTAAGCTTGGTCCAATTGACCACACAAAACCACCAGACTTAAATAGATCACTTAAGTCAGTTGATGCGTAACCTGCAGAACCCGTTAAGCTAATCGTTGGGAATAAACGTGCTTTTGCAGCACCGATATTCGCACCAGCAGCGCTTAAGTTATATTCGGCAGCTTTTACATCTGGACGGTTGTTAAGCAAGTCACTTGGTAAACCAGCTGTAAATACATTTTGTTGAGTAATGCGTTTTACAGGTTGGGTTGGCAACAAGTTTTGTGGAACTGATTGGCCTACTAACAAGTTCAACAAGTTTTGTGCTTGAGCAATCTGTGTTTTGTAGTTCGCTACATCATTACGCGCAGTTTCTACAGAAATCTGTGCCTGACGTAGTGGAACTTCACTGTCGATACCCACATCAAAACGTTTTTTGTTGAGATTGTAAGAGTCTTGCTGTGCTTTAAGTGTTTGCTCTGCAAGTCTTAAATTCGCTGTTGCGAAAGAATAGTTTAACCACGCTTGAGCAACTTGACTGATTAGACTGATTTGAGTCGAATCACGTGCACTTTGTGTTGAAAGGTAACTATCTAACGCAGCATCTTTTAAGCTACGTACACGGCCCCAAAAATCAAGCTCATAGGCAGTTACACCCAAACCTACTTGATAAGTAGAGTAGGGGTTATTCGGATCACGGCTTTGTGAAACCTGACGAATTGCACTACCACTTGCTCCGATTGTTGGAAGCTGGTTGTTCTGCGTAATTCGATATTGCTGTTGAGCACGTTCGATATTGAGCGTTGCTGTACGTAAGTCGCGGTTGTTGGCAAGTGCCAAATCAATCACTCCGAGCAAACGAGGGTCAGCAAAGAACTGTTTGTAACCCTGTTCAGCAATAGACGTACCAGAAGCGCTATATGTATAGCTTTGTGGAATATCGGTTTTCACGACTGGTTCTGGGCCGCGCATGCTTTGACAAGCTGACAAAGCAAGCGCAAGTGCAGATACCGCAATGCTACGACCTGAAATAGACCATACGTTTTGCATCACGATTTATGCTCCTGAGTGTTTATGGTTTTTGGTTTGTACTTAAAGATACTACGAATCCACACATAGAATACAGGGATAAAGAAGATACCTAAGAACGTTGCACTGAGTACGCCACCGAGTACACCGTAACCGACAGAGTGCTGACTTCCTGCACCAGCACCTGTTGAAAGGGCAAGCGGAAGTACACCAAAACCGAAGGCAAGGGTAGTCATGATAATTGGACGTAAACGCATTTTTGCGGCATGTAAAGTTGCCTCAATCAGGTCTTCACCTTTTTCCTGCAGCTCTTTTGCGAACTCAACAATCAAGATCGCATTTTTTGCAGAAAGACCGATTACCGCGATCATCGCTACCTGGAAGTAAATGTTATTTGAGAGATTTGGATCTCCTTTAATAATCATGCCCAAGTAAGTTAATACGATTGCACCAATAATACCGAGTGGTACTACAAGTAAAACCGAGAACGGAATCGACCAGCTTTCATACAATGCGGCCAAGCAAAGGAAAACGATTAACAATGAAAGTGCATATAAGAATGGAGCTTGAGCACCAGACTCACGTTCTTCAAGTGATAAACCTGTCCATTCATAGTCGAAACCTTGTAAGCCCATAGATGGTAACTTAGCAATAATTTCTTCCATCGCTTTCATTGAGTCACCAGAGCTTACGCCAGGTGCAGGTGTACCTTGAATGTTAACCGATGACACGCCGTTATAACGTTCAAGACGTGGAGAACCATATGTCCATTCGCCAGTAGCAAATGCAGAGAACGGAACCATCTCGCCTTTGTTATTGCGTACATACCACTTGTTTAAGTCTTCAGGCATCATACGGCTACCCGCATCACCTTGAACATAAACTTTTTTCACACGTCCACGATCAACGAAATCGTTAATGTATGAGCCACCCCATGCAATACGCATCGTATTGTTAATATCGGCAATACTCACGCCCATGGCACCAGCTTGAGCCTGATCTACATTAATTTGATACTGAGGTGTATCTTCTTGACCATTAGGGCGAACACCCACAAGACGCTTATCCTGTGCAGCCAAACCTAAGATCGTATTACGTGCAGCAATAAGTTTCTCATGGCCTTGACCACTTGAATCTTTAAGTTGCAAGTTGAATCCGGCTGTTACACCGAGTTCAGGCATTGCTGGAAGCTGTAATGGCATAACGTAAGATGCGTCTTTAACGATCATATTTAATGCCATACCACGCTGAATCAATGCGCCAATTTGAGACTCTGGTGAAGTACGTTCACTCCAGTCTTTCAATTTAACAAAGCCAATACCAGCATTTTGACCAACACCTGTGAATGAGAAGCCCGAAACGGTGAAAATAGATTCCACAGTGTCTTTTTCATTCATGAAGAAGTTTGTCATGGTGTCAATCACTTTACCTGTACGGTCAAGCGTTGCATTTGGTGGTAATTGAACAAGTGTCATTACCACACCCTGATCTTCTTCTGGTAAGAATGAAGATGGGAGTTTTTGGAACAAGAACACTAATAAAGCAATAACCACAGCGTAAAGTACGCCAGAGAAGATTTTGCCTTTAAGCATGCGATTAACACCATTTTGGTAGCTATGCGACATGCGGTCAAAACCATTGTTAAAGCCTCTAAAGAAACGAGCAAAAATATTATTACTTGGTTCTTTGTTAGGATCATGCTGTTTTAAAATGGTTGCACAAAGTGCCGGTGTGAATGTTAACGCCACAATTAACGATAAAACCATTGCTGTTACAAGGGTAATCGAGAACTGACGGTAAATTACACCAGTTGTACCACCAAAGAATGCCATTGGTACGAATACAGCTGTTAATACACTCGTAATACCAACTAACGCGCCAGAAATCTGTTGCATTGATCGTGAAGTCGCCGTAACCGGATCGGTATGCTCTTCACTCATAACACGTTCGACGTTCTCGACGACGACGATGGCATCATCGACCAGAAGACCAATTGCCAATACCATGGCGAACATGGTTAAGGTGTTAATTGAGAAGCCAAAGATATTAATAACAGCGAATGTACCTAATACAACAACAGGTACAGCAAGTGTTGGAATAATCGTTGCACGCCAGTTCTGTAAGAACAAGAACATGACAATGAATACCAAAATTACCGCTTCAATTAATGTGTGTACAACACTTTCAATTGAAAGACGAATAAATGGAGTTGTGTCATAAGCCAGTTTGTCTTCAAGACCCGCTGGATAGTTCTTACGTAATTCAGATAAACGATGTTCAACTGCTTCTGCCGTATCAAGTGCGTTCGCACCAGTTGCAATCTTAATTGCAAGACCAGCTGCTGGTTTACCGTTAAACTTCGAGTCGAATTGATAGTTATCAGAACCTAATTCTACGCGAGCAACATCTTTTAATCGAACCTCAGCACCAGATGCTGTGTTCTTTAAGAAGATATTTTTAAACTGTTCAGGAGTTTGCAGCAAACTTTGTGCATTTACTGTTGCGTTAAGCACTTGACCTTGTACAGCCGGTGCACCACCTAATTGACCTACAGCTACTTGTGAGTTTTGCGCTTGTAAAGCTGTCGCAATATCACTAGGTGTAAGCTGATAACTGGTTAACTTAGCTGGATCAAGCCAGATACGCATTGCGTATGAACCACCAAAGACCGTTACCTCACCAACACCAGCCACACGGCTAAGCGGTTCTTTAATAGACGAGTTTACATAGTCTTTAATGTCAGAGTCAGACAAGTTGTTATCTGGTGAATAAAATGCAATAACTTGCAAGAAGCTTGCACCAGATTTAGTAACAGTTACACCTTGACGTTGTACATCTTCAGGTAAAAGTGCAGTTGCAGATTGCAGCTTGTTTTGAACCTGAACCTGTGCAATATCTGGATCAATACCTTGTTCAAAGTTTAATTGAATAGAGGCTTGACCGTTACCAGCACTGTTAGATGAAATATAACGTAAACCATCTAGACCATTCATTTGTTGTTCAATGATCTGGGTTACGGTGTTTTCAACAGTCTCAGCCGATGCACCAGGATAAGTTGCAGCAATCGTAACTGTCGGCGGTGCAATCGTTGGATACTGTGCAATAGGCATTTTTGTTAGCGTGAGAATACCCGCCAACATAATGACTAATGCAATCACCCACGCAAAAATGGGGCGATGAATAAAAAATTGTGCCATTCAATCTACCCCTTATGCATTTGAAGATGCTTTCTGTTCTGCTTGAGGTTTACCTGATTGAGCCGGTTTTGTCGCATTTGGAGCTGCGCCTTGTGGATTTGCTGGTTGAGCTTGGTAAGGTTTTGCTGAAACTTCTTGCCCTTCTTTAACCTTGGCAACACCATCAACAATCACTTTATCACCAACTTTGAGACCGTTAGTCACAATCCAGTTTTGTCCTTGAACACCAGAGGTTTCAACAGGACGACTCTCAACAGTACCTTTGGCATTAACAAGCATTGCTACAGCTTGACCTGTAGGTAAACGCGTAATTGCAGCTTGAGGAATCAGGTAAGCATTAGGCACTACACCTTGAACAATCTGTGCAGTGGTATACATGCCTGGAAGTAACAGGTGATTCGGGTTTGAGAATACGGCACGTAAAGTAATCGTTCCTGTATCCTGATTAACCGAAGCATCAGAGAAAGCAAGTTGTCCTTCGATTGGATAGGTTGAACCATCTTCGAGCTTCAATTTCACTTTCGTGTTGTTACTATTGTTTAAACTGCCTTTGCTGAGTTGTTGACGTAAACGCAATAACTCGGCACTAGATTGGTTAATATCAACGTAGATCGGGTCTAACTGCTGAATCGTCACTAAAGGATCAGTTTGGTTTGCAGTAACTAAAGCACCTGCTGTTACAGAAGAACGTCCAGACTGACCAGAAATTGGTGAACGAATTGTAGAGTAACCAAGATCAACATTTGCATTCGTTACTTGAGCTTTAGCTGCAGAAACTTGTGCTTCGGCAACATTAACCTGACCAAGTAAGTCGTCATATTCCTGTCTAGATACAGCATTACTTGAAACAAGTTGCTTATAACGGTTTAGCTTGGTACGTAGTGAAGCTAGATTTGCCTGTTGTTGTAAAAGAGCTGCTTTTGCATTCTCAAGCGTTGCACGGTTCGTTCTAGAGTCGAGCTCATAAAGTGCCTGACCTTCACGAACATAGCTTCCTTCAGCAAACAAGCGTTTTAAAATCACACCGCTTGTTTGAGGGCGAACTTCAGAAATTTGATATGCTGAAGTACGGCCGGAAAGCTCAACGCTTTGTTCAACACTTTGTGGTTGAGCAACAATAACACCTACTTCTGCAGGCGGCATTTTCTGAGCAGCAGCAGCTTGCTGTTTCTCATCGGAGCCTTTGCTACAACCAACAAGTGCGATACTTGTTGCTAATGCGCAAGCAGTAAGGGCAGGAGCCCAAAGCTTAGCCGACATCATTGTTCCACCTCGTTTAGATAAAATCTAAAAATATATTTGTTTTCTACTTAACCTACTTTGTGTTTGTAATAACCAGAGCCAAAGCAGTGCAATCCAAATAAAACCTATGCCCCAACCGGCGAGTACATCTGTTGGAAAATGAACTCCAGCATATATTCTTGAAAGCCCCATGCAGATAAACCAAAAACAGGAGATCAAAATGATATAAGGAGAGTTAATGTTGGGCCTATGGCATAACATTAACATTGCCAGACAAGCTAGTGTTGATGCATAAACACTATGTGCACTTGGGAACGATGCACCATAACTTTCGACAATATGATATGCCTGTGAAGGTCTAGGACGGTCAACACACCACTTGAGCAGCCAACCCATGGTGATACTGCCAAGAACCCCCACGCTAATGAAAATAACAGTAATATATTTTTTATACCATGCTTGATATACACATACCAGAAAGGATAAAAAACATACAAAAGGCATACCGCCTATACGTGCTAAAAAGATCGTAATAGAGTTAAGATAATCTGAACGATTTTCACTCAATATTTGAACGGTGAGAAGATCCAAAGATTGAAGTCTCGGTACAAAAAGACCAAGAACACCTAATCCTAAAAAAATACAACCAATAAAAAGCAATATATAGGGCATGTATATACCTTTGCTTATTCAAGCAGTGTCCACTACTGAAAGCCGTTAAAAGTGTACTTGCCAGTACACTTTTTTTCAAGCCTGATAGATCATCGTAAATTCATTTTGAAATTTTTTTAACATTTGGAAAAACAATCACAACAAAATTGACGAAAGTCACATTCTGTGTACAAAGCAAAACTTTTAGTGTTCTGTTTTTTTTCCGCTATTTGTTGACGTATTTTCTTCAAGTTCTAATGGTTGTTTTGGTGGCCAGAAAAAATCGCTCGGGCGAGTCAGGAAATGGGTCATGACTAACTTGGCTAAAGGTTTCCATTGCTCAAAGCGAACTCGACGCGCTCGTAATGCCACAATAATAGTAAGGGTGAAACTCACGAATAAGTTAGTCAGACCAATACATAGCACACCGAGAAAGGACACTATAATCAAGCCAATATCCGGGCTGCCATTAATGGTCATCAAACCTTGAATAAAGTTAGCAGATGCAAAGGCAATATGACGAATATCTAAAGGTAAGCCTAAAATAAAGCCTATGGTCCCCATACTTCCTAACATGATCCCGAATAAGAAGTTACCGGCTAAAGCACCTAAATTACGTTCAATATATTCAGCAAAACGATTAAGTCGATCTTGCCCAAACCAGTTAGCTAAACGACGATGCGCTCTTAAGCGTGGACCAACTTTTCGATAAACAGCCATGTTGTCAAAATATCCAGCAATCAGACCGGACAAAAATAGACATACTCCCGCAATTGCGGCATGGGGCACTGCTAATGACGTAAAGGGGTTTAAGCTGTGTAGTAGATAAGTTGCCTTGGTATGGGTTAATAACGGTTCATCAAGGTAAAACTGCCAAGCAAAAGTAATCAGTGCTGCAGTAGGGATTGCAATTGAAATGTTACCCAAAATAGCAATGAACTGCGTTCGGATAATATTAATAATTAGGGCCGCTAACTCTGCAATCTGAGCTGTTTTAGAACCTTTACGCTGTTGTACCGTTGCAGCGAGGGCAGCAGCAGTCATAGCGGGTTGTTTGGTTGCAACAGTAAAGTGCAGAACATGAATCAGAATGAAACCCAGAGAATAATTCATACTGAACGTAAAGGCTTGCATGAGCGGAGCCATGGTCATTCTTGATGCAAGAATTTTTAAAGATGCCATAAAGGCAATAATGACACCTGCACCAGCGGCTGCCTTATACATTCCCCAAAAGCCTTTGGTATCTGTACTTACATAATGCTCACCTGTACGGCTGGCATTTTCGGTAACCTGAAAGGCAATGAGTTCACTGGTTGTGCTGAGTAAAGAGCGCACACTTTTTTCACTGTAGTGCGCCTTGGTTAAATCGGAAATAAGATGTCCTAAGGAAACATATTTTCCATGAGTGTTGTCTACGACCAGATAAAGTAATAATTCAATACGATCAAGACATTGTTCAAGTAATGACAGTAAATAAGTCAAACTTAAACTGACACCAATTCTTTTCGTAGCACGGCGAATCTTTAACACTACATCCCGACATTGTTCCAACATAACGAATGCTTGTGATGCATCGGGAGGAGCAATAACTGCAATTTCATGATCAGAAAGTTCTTGTTTCTTATATTTTTCTATAAACTCAATAATTTCACGATTTTGAACTAAAAATGGAGACTCATATTCCGTTAATTCTGGTTGAGCATTAATAAATTCGGGATAAAGTCCAATTCCACTAATTCGATAAGATAAGACAGTGATGGCTTTAATCATTTCACTTTGAATGACAAGCTTTTCATCGACATTACTTTGGCTTTGCCCAATAAGACTAAATAAATTTGACCAATCTTCATCAGCAATATTATTGAGCCAGATTTTGTCACTTTCTAAATAGAAAATTTTTCCAATTAAAATTTTGAGTTGGCTTGAGTCTTCGATTAGCGGTAAAAAATGTGCTCCAAGTCTTTGTCCGAGCTGGTTCCAGAAACCATCTAAAGACAAAATCCCGCTGTCCGCATATAAGCTGACTTGCTTATAGTGATTAATCAAACGTAATAAGAAAGTTTGTAATAAAAAGGGTGCTGTAGGTGTGCGTAAAAGACTTTCAATTAAAGCCTGTATTTTGTTCTTAATTTCATCCGTATCCTCTGGGTCGGATGGGCGGACGACATTGACGAGTTCAATCAGTAGATTTTCATCAATGACAGCTTGAGGATCCTCAAGCTGCTTCTCTATTTTTAAAAAATGTTCTGAAAAATTTACATGCATAGGCAAAATAATATCTATTGTATTCGATGTAACGCAAGCTGAGTTAAGTTAATCAATGCCTGACGATACGGTGTATCGGGTAGGTTTGATAAAGCTTGCAGTGCTGCTTCTGTTTCTTCTTGGGCACGTTGGTTGCAATAATCTAAAGCACCAGACTTCTGTACAATTTCGATGACCTGAGGTAATTGGTCTACTCCACCAGTGGCGATACTGCGACGAATAATCGCATGCTCTTCACCTGTTGAGTGTGCTAATGCAGAAATTAACGGTAAAGTTGGCTTACCTTCCATTAAATCATCACCAATATTTTTACCTAATGTTTCAGCATCTGATGTGTAGTCTAAAATATCATCAATGATTTGGAACGCATTACCAAAATGACCAGCAAACAATCTTAATGGTTCACGGTAAGCTTCTTGCCCTGCCAAAATAGCAGCACCTTCTGTAGCCAATTCGAATAGGCGAGACGTTTTACCATGAATAATTTTTAAATAAATTTCTTCAGTTGTATCTGGTTGATGCTGGGATTGCAGTTGTAATACTTCACCTTCAGCAATTTCACATGTACCCGTTGAAAAGTCTTTCAATAAAGTCATGTTATTTAAATCAACCAATAAATCGAAAGCACGGGCAATAAGGAAGTCACCGACTAATACGGCTGTTTGATTGTTCCATGTCGCATTTGCTGTAGGACGACCACGACGAAGCCCAGATTCATCTACTACATCATCATGGACTAATGTCGCAGTATGCAACATTTCAATGATTGCAGCTAAACGCTGTGCGTTTACCATGTTATCTAAACCACAAGCACGGGCTGCAAGTAAACACATGATTGGGCGCATACGCTTTCCGCCAGCTTCAACGACATGCTTGCTGACAGACATGACTAAACCGACTTTTGAGCTAATTCCTTCATTAATCAAGTGATCCATCGCAGCAAAGTCTGAGGCAACAGGCGCAAGAATGTCTTGCTTGAAATCGATGACCATATGAAGAAAAACCCCGTATTGGTAGATAAGTGGCGTTAGTGTATCAATTAAAGATGAGTTGCACAGGTTAACAAGTGGCTGATATTAATCATTTCTATTGTCTTTAAGCGTTCTTTGTTCTTTATTTAAGCAAAACATGATGTTTCCGGCAAAACAATAAATTTAATGACATCAGCATTAATACAACTTGTTCTTGACGCAATTTGTGTCTGGAACTGTATTTTAATTTTCATTCAGAATCAATGAAAACTGCTAAATTCCAATCCAAGCTGTTCGATTTTGTAAGAATAGGGGATCATGCTTTACTGATAGATAGAAAATACTTGTCGTTTGATCAAATTTCACTTAAAATCTGTCGCCTTGTATAACCCCAGTGGCGATCGTTTTAAGATCGATATATCCCTTTATCGACACGACGACACGGGCTGATTGGAGTACATTATGTACGCAGTAATCCAAAGCGGTGGTAAACAGCACCGTGTAGTTGAGGGTGAAACCCTTAAAGTTGAATTATTGAAAGCTGAATCTGGTGCGACTATTACATTTGATGATGTATTAATGGTTGTAAACGGTGACAACATTCAAATCGGTGCTCCAGTTGTAGCTGGCGCTAAAGTAACTGCAGAAGTGATTGGTCATGGTCGTCACGACAAAATCCGCATCATCAAAATGCGTCGTCGTAAACACTACCGTAAACAACAAGGTCACCGTCAATGGTTCACTGAGTTGAAAATTACTGGTATTTCAGGCTAATCACGAGGAGTAAGAGACATGGCAACTAAAAAAGCCGGTGGATCGACGAAGAACGGTCGTGATTCAAACCCAAAAATGTTAGGTGTTAAAGTTTACGGCGGTCAAGCTGTAACTGCTGGTAACATCATCGTTCGTCAACGTGGTACAGAATTCCACGCTGGTGCAAATGTTGGTATGGGCCGTGACCATACTTTATTTGCTACTGCTGACGGCGTAGTAAAATTCGAAGTGAAAGGTCAATTTGGCCGTCGCTACGTAAAAGTTGAAACTGTATAAGTTTTAGCTTCAAAAAAGCCCACATTTTGTGGGCTTTTTTTATGGTTTTAATTTTTATTTATCTTCATCATGATGAATGAAATTCTACAAACAACATGAATAACATAACAAAATATCTTATTTTCTCAATGATTAGCACAGAGTTTGTCGGTTAATATGAGTCTTGAATTAAGAGCTTGCCAAGTTTCATAACTTTGAAAGAAGGCAAGTTGTCTTACAGCAACTAAAAAGGTGATGACATGAATATGCTTCGTAAAACTATGTGTGCTATTACACTTAGCGCGTCAGTGCTTGCTCCTGTAATGAGCACTACAGTGTTTGCTGCGCCTGTAGCAGCACCGGAGCAACAGGCAATTGGGAACCTGGTTAATCAGTTATCAGGTTTACAGCGTTTGACTGCCGACTTTGAACAAACAACAAAAGCCAATACAAAAACTGTGGCACAGAAAAAGAGTTTAAGTGCACAGCATATGAACCAGACATTTAAAGGCTCAATGAAAGTTGAACGTCCGGGGAAATTTTATTGGGAAACAGTAAGTCCTGCTAAACAAACAATTGTAACGAGCGGGAAAACAGTTTGGATCTATGACCCAGATTTACAGCAAGCAGTCCGTCAAAGCTTAGATGAGCAGGTTGCAGATACGCCAGCGTTATTACTTTCTGGTAATACTAACCAAATCATGAAGTCTTATCGTGTAACGCAACCCGATAAATCTAAACTCTATTTCACATTATTCCCTAAAAAAGAAGATGGTGCATTCCAAAGCTTAACCATTAGTTTTGGAGCAAATAAAGCCCCTACACTGATGGTGTTGCAAGACTCATTAGGTCAAACCACCTATGTGCGCTTTAAGAATGTTAAGGTAAATGCCTCAATTCCTGCATCTGTCTTTAACTTTACGCCGCCAAAAGGTACAGATGTTATTGACCAATAATGAATACCTCTCAAAAAAAGCTACCTTCACGGTAGCTTTTTTATGTAAGAGAGATAGATACATTTTTTAACCCCGTCTTATTCTTACGCTTTGTATAGTGATAGGGGTAAATTCATGGGGATTATTATGCGACTTTACGATAAAAAAATTATTTGTATTCTTCCATTAATGGCTGCAATGGCAATGGTGACTGGTTGCCAACCAAAGTCGGCCGCCAAAGAAGAGCAGGCTGCTTCGACTGCAAAAGTTAAAGAAACGAAAGAGGCTGGTGTTCCTGTAATTCAAGCAAAAGTAATCCCAGTAAAATTGCCAAAATCAAAAGTTTGCTTAGAAGATGGTTGTACTGAGTATGATTTTCAAACAGTACAGACCAATCAAAAATGGATTAATGATTACTTCACCAATCGTATAAAGAAAGCAGATCCGAATGCTTTTGCAAATTTAGCTGATCAACCTGTCGAAGTACCTGAAGGTGAACCGCGTTCGAGCCAAAGTGCAATTTATATTCGCTATTTAGGACAAAATTATAATCTTGCGACTTTTGCATTACAGACTTATTCGTACTCAGCTGGTGCGGCTCATGGTATGTCTCATCAAGAGTTTGTAAATTTTGACTTATTAAATAAAAAGCACATTACTGTTGCTGAGCTTATTCAACCAGATGTTGAAAAACAGTTGGTTGATGCCCTCTATGATGCAAATACAAATTGGCTTCAAGAGCACAATATCAATCGTGAAAAACTTCAGCTAAGCGATAATTTTTACTATGGAGCGAATGGCATTGTATTTGTCTATCCAATCTATGAGTTGGCGTCTTATGCAGAGGGAATGTCTGAATTAACACTGCCGTATTTTGAAGCGAGTAAATTCATTAAACCTGAGTATTTGCCGAGTGTGCCAAACTATAAGTTCTAAAATAGGTGATCTATTCTAAGAATTGTGTGAAAGCTATTCGTTATGAAGATGATCACTATATTTTTTAGTGTTAAGGCCTTACACTATAGCCAGTTTTTTACCCATATTATGATTGATTATGATCGACCCTAAGTTACTCAGAAATAATATTGAAGCCGTTAATGCGGCTTTGGCAAAACGTGGTGTTCAATTAGATGTTCAAGAATGGGCTTCTTTAGAAACTCGCCGTAAAGACTTGCAATCGAAAACTGAAAAATTGCAGGCAGAACGTAATGCCGGTGCAAAACAAGTGGGTCAGATTAAAAAATCCGGTGGCGACGCTTCTGAAATCATGGCGCGTATGCAAGCCATTGGTGATGAAATCAAAGCTGCTGAAGTTGCTTTATCAGAGCTACAAAACGAGATTGAACAAAAAGCGCTGAGTATTCCTAACTTACCAGATGAATCTGTTCCTGCTGGTAAGGATGAAGATGATAACGTTGAAATCTCAACATGGGGCACGCCTCGTCAGTTTGATTTTGAAATCAAAGATCATACTGATTTAGGTGAGTGGATGGGCGGTTTAGAGTTTGAAACTGCGACTAAATTGACTGGCTCACGTTTTAGCGTATTGAAAGGTCCTTTAGCACGCTTACAACGTGCATTAACGCAATTCATGCTCGATACCCATACTTTAAAAAATGGCTATACAGAAGCTTATGTGCCTTATTTGGTAAATGCTGATTCACTGCGCGGTACTGGTCAGTTACCAAAATTTGAAGAAGATTTATTCAAACTTCAAGGCGAAAAAGAATATTACCTCATCCCTACAGCAGAAGTTCCTGTTACTAACTTCGTTCGTGATGAGATTATTGATGCCGAACGTTTACCTTTAAAATATGCAGCTCACACACCATGTTTCCGTAGTGAAGCAGGCTCTTATGGGCGCGATACACGTGGTTTAATTCGTCAGCATCAGTTTGATAAAGTTGAGATGGTGCAAATCGTTAAACCTGAAACTTCTATGCAGGCACTTGAAGAACTTACTGCTCATGCTGAGGGCATTTTGCAGGCACTTGGCTTGCCATATCGCAAAATTTTGCTCTGTGGTGGGGATATGGGCTTTGGTGCGACTAAAACTTACGACTTAGAAGTCTGGGTTCCAAGCCAAAATACTTATCGTGAAATCTCAAGCTGCTCTAATATGGGGGATTTTCAGGCACGCCGCATGAAAGCACGCTACAGAATGGATCAAAAGAAGACCGAATTGGTGCACACTTTAAATGGTTCAGGTCTTGCAGTTGGACGTACTTTGCTTGCTGTGATGGAAAATTACCAACGTGAAGACGGTTCTATCGAGATTCCAGAAGTATTACGCCCATATATGGGTGGTGTAACGTTTATTGACTAAGCTTTGCATCTAAATTGTGCACGGTTTTTGCTTAACCTAAATCAGATGATTCATGTAGAGGTTTAAGGTGGATATTTTTCCAATCTCTTTAAAGTTGCAAAAGCAACGTTGTCTGATTGTGGGTGGTGGGCATATTGCGCTACGTAAAGCAAACCTTCTAGCCAAAGCAGGAGCGGTAATTGATATTATTGCTCCTGCAATTGAAGAGCAGCTTTTACAGTTGGTCAAAACGGCCGGTGGAGAGTATTTTGCCGAGTCTTTTGCTGAAAAAGTATTAAATACGTCTTATCGATTAGTCATTGCGGCAACTAATGATGCGCAGGTGAATAAAGCTGTTTTTGAGCAATGTGAAGCGCGTAATTTACTGGTAAATAGTGTCGATGATATTCCGCATTGCCGATTTATGGTTCCAGCCATTATTGACCGTTCTCCATTAATTATCTCTGTTGCTTCAAATGGGGCGTCACCAGTTTTATCGAGACAACTTCGTACTCAAATAGAGACAATTGTTCCGCATGGCATGGGTAAGTTGGCTGAGTTTTCTGGTCAATGGCGTAAGCAAGTAAAAGAAAAGATTATTAACCCCGATGAGCGTCGAATCTTTTGGGAAAACCTCTATGCTAGCCCATTAAAAGAACAAGTTTTTAATGACAATTTAGACGTTGCAAATGATTTGATTCAGCAAGCCTTAACAGAATGGACAGCACCTAAAGGTGAAGTTTATTTGGTAGGGGCTGGACCCGGCGATCCAGAGTTGCTGACACTAAAAGCATTACGTCTTATGCAACAAGCAGATGTCGTGATTTATGATCGTCTTGTTTCTGCACCCATTTTAGAACTTTGCCGCCGTGATGCGACTAAAATTTATGTGGGTAAAGCTCGTTCGAATCACTCTGTTCCCCAAGATGGCATCAATGCTTTACTGGTTGAGTATGCTCAAAAAGGAAAGCGTGTTTGTCGTCTAAAAGGTGGTGATCCGTTTATCTTTGGGCGTGGTGGTGAAGAAATTCAAGAGCTGGTTGAGGCGAATGTCACTTTCCAAGTTGTACCGGGTATAACTGCAGCATCAGGCTGTTCAGCTTATGCAGGTATTCCTTTAACACATCGTGATTATGCGCAAAGCGTTCGTTTCTTGACTGGGCATTTAAAGGAAGGTTCACCTGAACTTCCTTGGAATGAGCTGGTTTATGAAAATCAAACTTTAGTTTTATATATGGGATTAGTTGGCTTGGAGCGTATTTGTGAACAACTTATTGCTCATGGTCAGCGTGCCAATATGCCGGTGGCTTTAATCTCTAAAGGAACCACACCAGAACAGAAAGTTGTTGTTGGAACATTAGCTGATATCGCAACTAAAGTATCTGAACATCATATCGTGGCGCCAACTTTAACTATTATTGGTGAAGTGGTAAGTTTACGTGAACAGTTAAAATGGCAATAAGCTCATTTGAGTTTATTGCTGGTTATTTAAGTCGAGAAAATTTGTGATTCATGTTGTCCTATACGAGCCTGAAATTCCTGCCAATACAGGCAATATCATTCGTTTATGTGCTAATACGGGCGCACAGTTGCATTTAGTCAAACCTCTAGGTTTTGAATTAGATGATAAAAAGCTCAAACGAGCAGGCCTTGATTATCATGAATGGGCACGTATGCAGATTTGGGACAATATAGAGCTTTGCCTTGCAGATTTAAAAGCTAAAGGTGTCGAGCATGTTTTTCCCCTCACAACTAAAGGTTCTGCAACTCCACATACGGTTGATTTGAACCGGCCTGTGGCTTTACTGATGGGGCCAGAAACACGTGGTTTGCCTGAGCATGTTCGCTTAATGTTTCCACAAGAACAGTGGATTCGTTTGCCGATGGCTGAAAACTCAAGAAGTTTAAATTTATCTAATGCAACCGCCGTAATTGTTTATGAAGCATGGCGTCAGCAGGGTTTTAAAAACTTAGGATAAGCTATCGGATTTTGAATAAGAATAAGGCCACAATTGTGGCCTTATTTGCTTTAGATGTCTTATTTAGGGAAAACTACACCACTTGCCAAATCATAATTCGTTGGTGAGTTTGTATAGACTGATCCGAGTCGGACCGCAAAGAACCAGCCTAATTTACCTTGGTCTTGAATTCGATTTTCAACAAGATATGGCTCATCTGTTTCGGATGCAGCATCTTCAATAAATACTTTATATTCAATAGGTCCTGTATTTTCGCTATCACGTTCAAATAGATAACCATCAATATTAAAGAAGCCGAGATTATTGTTCGCATCAACCAGTCTATAACCTTCAGCTGCTTGCTCTTTAAGGAGTTTCTCAAGTTTTATTGCATCTTCCTTGTTAAACGGAATATGTTTTGGAACTTCAAAATAACGATAAGCATAGGTTCCGTTATGTGTACTGCTATTTACGCAAGTAGGTACATAGAAGGTTCCATTCGTTGTGCCATTATTGGTGAACTCTGAGTTAGCGTAAATTAGCTTACAACCTTGTGCACCAAGTTCATTGAAGGCATTTAAAATTGTTGTGCGAGAGGTGTTAGTTAAGAATCGATTTGAGTAAGTATAAGTTGCTGGTTTCTTATCATTTTTCACAAATAAATATTTATCTGTATTCGAAGTCACTTCTCCAAATGAGAGTTTATATATATAGCCTAAGCTACCTTGTTTATTTAACTCATTCACCCATAGTAAATAACGGTTTGCTACTGAGTTAGTTTTAACATCAACTGTTTTATAGGTGTATGTGTCAGTGGATTTATTATTTTTGACATATAAATTTTTATACAGAGCAAAGCTACTATCAGGATTATCCAAACTTACAGATGGTGTGAGAAGGGCGTAGCCTTGGCGTCCTTGATCATTAAGTTGAGTTAATAGATCTGCCCAAGATTCTTTATTGTCCGCTAGTCTATAACTTGCTGTTGCCAATACTTGTGTCGGCTTTTGCATGCTTGCTGGTGGAGTTGTTTTTGTGAAGCAAGTATTCATGAGATCAAAGTTTGCTTGCTGCAAATAATTATGTATCGCATTTGGTTCATTCGTAGGAACTAGGCAGAATTGATTTGCATTTTTAAAACCTAAAATAGCAGGTTGTTTTTGCTCCAATTCTCCAGCTACAACAAGCTGCCAATCTACTTTGTTATAGCTTGAGGTTTGTATTGTCTGAGGTGCTCCAATATTTGAAACCAGACTAAAATCTTCAGCTTGGCGGTAACTTGCAACAATGTTACCTGTACAGTTCGATTCATTCTCATAGCGTACAGTTTCACTAGCAAATCGTACGCTGTTATCAGAAACCTTAATAACATTCATTTTTAGAGCAGAACCGTTAATACAACCTCCTTTGCCCGCTAACCAACTTCCAACGAAGCGGTCCGCTACACTTGTTGGTGTTGGTGTTGGTGTTGGTGTTGGTGTTGGTGTTGGTGTTGGTGTTGGACTAGCTGTTGGAGAAAAAGTATGACTTCGAGAAGGTGTGGGTGTTAGTTTA
>NZ_JAHPTU010000013.1:0-96597 GCF_025514355.1 Acinetobacter sp. WU_MDCI_Abxe161 | reverse complement strand
GCCGCTACCGTACCTGCTTCTACTCCCGTAATCTTGTTCGTCGCACCATCTGTAACAACATTCCCTACCGTGGTCTTGTCGAACTTCACGTCTTTGGCTGTTGCAACAACATAGTTGTCTGAACCATCCACATTCGTGCTCTTGGTCACAACAATGTTTTCACCCTGCTGTACCTTGGTCTTCGCTGCTGCAGACGCCGCCTTTATCTGGTCAACATTCGCTGCATCCGTACCATCAACACCTGCCGCAACATTTTTGATTGCCTTACTGCCTGCATCAATACCGTCAGCTGTAACGCTCGGGCCATTGGCAATCGTTAAGCCATCGTTATTTAAAACACTGTTACCCGCTGTAACGCTGTTTAAGGTCAGGTCCTTATTCAGGCTGTACTTGATGCTGTTACCATCCTTCGCGACCGCCAGGTTGGTTTCACCGTCTGCTGTACCAATGTCAACTGTATCACCAGCTTTCACTGCACCTGCATTGGCACCATTACTCTGTAAGACCCAGCCTTTATCCAGCTCACTAATCGCATCACCCACATTGTTAACTGGTGTGCCATTGACTGTGTAAGCCGGTGCACTAACTGCACCTGTAGTCGGATCATAAGTAGAACCACCACCCAAACCTTGTGCAGTAGTTGCTCCTTGCTGGTCATTAATATCTTTTAATTTCTTTAACTGGGCAACATTCACCGCATCTGTATCTAATGCACCATCCGAAACATTTTGAATACGACGCTCTTTCCCAACATCACCTACCGACACAGTACCATTTGTATCTGAAGCTGCTACATTCGTTAAGAATGAGTCACCTGTTTGTGCAGTAGCCACTGAGTTTTGACCAATGGCAGCACTGTTCTCTGAATTAACTTTACTGCCTGCTCCTAAAGCTACACCAGCCACAGTTGAACTCGTTGCTCCTTGACCAATGGAAATAGCTCGATCTTGGTCCGCTGTAGTATTGCTACCAATTGCAACGGCATCCTCTCCCGTACTGGTAGTATTATTTCCTAATGCCACGGCCCCTTCTTTTGTTGCTTTAGAGACAGCACCAATCGAAATTGCTCCTTTCTCAGTGGCTTGTGCGCGGGTACCCATTGCAATTGAAGCCAACCCTAATGCTTCTGAACGCGTACCAATGGCTGTCGAAAAAGTCCCTGTTGCATCATTCTGCATACCTAGTGCAATGGCTGCAGAACCAGAAGCAGTAGTAGATTTAAAAGCAGTAGGTAGAACATCACCTGTTAATTCTGTGTATTCAGCCCCACTAATTGCTGCTGCACGAAGAACATCATCACCACCAATAGCAATAGCGGAATGTCCACTAGCTATTGTGTTCGCACCCAATCCAATTGACTGGTCACCCGATGCAGTAGAGTTTTGCCCAATGGCAATACCTTGGTTATAATTTGCGGTATTTGCCCCAGTAGGAGTAGTATCATATGTAGGGGTTACTCCAGCAGTAGATGCTCCTGTACCAATAGCAATTGCCCCCCGATTAGGCGCACAAGCTTGCCCAGCGACTGGTGTTGTACTATCAGTTGCACCAATTGCTATAGCGTTTTGTCCCTCTGCTCCCGACCCAGTATTTCCACCAGCTGCACCTGTTGTACAATTTGTAAATGTACTACCTCCGCCAGCCTCATAGCCCGCAAATGCACTTGAAGCACCCACAAGGCCACCTAAAATAATTAACGTCCCTATTATAGTTTTTTTAGTGGTTGATTTAGTTTTGCTTTTAGATAATTCAGAGACAGCAATCCATGTCCCGAATCTCTCACTCCAAATCATACGATAAATTTTATTCATTTCAGACCTCGTGGCTACTTACACCAACTTTCGTTTTATAGACTTCAAATTCCCTGTTTCTTAATACCTTCAACTTTTTTAATTTTTGATAAGCAAAAAATTAATCAGGGGCTTGTGACGATTCTACGAATACAAAGCAGCTACTACTCGTCAAAAAATCTCATCTACAGCGCAATACGTCTCATTTTTTTAATATAAAAAAAAGCTGCTTAAAAATATTTTTAAGCAGCTTTTTATTTAATCAATCTATAATGTTTTAAATTAATTATCCTTTTATCGCTAGTTTAAAGTGTTGGTATAAATCATTTCTCGTATTTAAATAGAGATTAAATTTATCTTGATTACGTTTTATTTCATTGGGACCAAAACCATAGCGTTGACGAAAAGCTCTATAAAACTGGTTACTATTACTAAAACCATATTCATAGGCAATTTCTGTTACTGTAATAGAGTTTAAAGGGTTAAGTAATTCATGATATGCCATATCTAAACGCTTATTACGGATAACAGAGATAATGCCACCCTCTTCTTCAAAAGCCCGGTACAAATGCGCCCTCGACACTCGAAAGCTCTTCATTAAAAACTCAATGCTCAATTCGGGATTTTTTATATTTTGCTCAATAAAATCAATTACTCGGAGTTTCAATACCTCTCCGCCTTTCGCGTACTCATTAAGTTGATCTAAGTTCTGAGGGGCAGCACTCTTTAATGCGGTTACCAATAAAGACAAGAATGTATGTAGAGTTACCGATGCTTCTTTTTCCTGTAAACGTAATGCTACATCAAATAAACCCAACATATAGTCTTTTAAAATTTTTGTCATCGGCTTATTAGATTTAAGAAGAATATTCTTTTGAATCCTAAAACCATCCAATCGGTGTTTCAATATCTCCTTGGGTATATAAATTTGTAAATTTTTGCCTTTATTGGTTACACCATGACATTTTCTGGAAAGATCAACTAAAGCAATATCACCATCCATTATATTTAAAACTTCATGGTTTTCTTCGCAATGAAAATGACAGCCCTCTAAAGCAATTGTTAACAGGTACATATCTAGGTTAGATTGCCAAATTAAATCCTTCGAACGTTCATACCGATACGCTTCGGCATTTACATTCACCAAAATAACACTATGAATTCTGCGAATTTGTATACTAGTTGACACTTGTAATTCATTTAGTGGAAAAACTCTAGCTATTGGGGCAAATATGTTACGAACATATTCAACGCGGTATTCTTCATCAATACGATCTGTATTAAATGTAAGCTCAAACGGCACAAAAGTTTACCTCAGGTAAATATTGCAACGGATCATTGAATAAATTAATGGTTGGTAATTCCATAAGACTTCTTTTGATTGCAAGGTTCCATAAAAGCACCTTCCCTGATTTTTTCCAAAGATGATTCGACAAACACGAAAGTGGGATAACTTTTATAGTGCATCACCATAAGGGAAGTAGCAACAAATGATTTTAAGTGCAAATAAAACGCAAGTTTATGCAAAAAATCTCATTTATTGAGATAAAAGTCTCATTTATTTAATGGATATATCTCATTTGTCGAGACAGAAAAATTATAGTTCGAAATCTTACACAAACACATTAAAAATATACAATATATATTCTTTTTGGATTTGATTAATATTATTATCAGTTGAAATATTAAAAAACTTGAGAACATATACAATAATATATTCTTTTTGGATTTGATTAATATTATTATCAGTTGAAATATTAAAAAACTTGAGAACATATACAATAATATGATTATAAAATTTCTTCAACGAATTAATTTATCTATTCAGTCACACTACTAACTTCAAATTTTATTTCAGAAGGACATATATTATAATATTTTTTAAAAGCCCTATTAAAATGATTACAACCTGTGAAACCATATTCAAAAGCAATTTGAGTCATGCTAAGTTGTGAAGTAGGGTTAGAAATTTCCTCATAAGCTAATATTAAACGTTTTTTACGTATTACTGCCATAACCCCTCCTTCTTCTTCAAAAGCTCTATAGAGATGTGCACGTGAAACTCTAAAACGTTGAATTATGGTTTCTATATTTAATTCAGGGTTTCGTATGTTTAAGTCTATAAAATTGCATACGCTATCTTTAAGGATGATATTAGATATGCTACTTTCGTTAGAATAAACAATAGGTTTTTTTTCATCTCTCGCCCCACCAAATAGTAGCGACACTACTGTTTCAAGAATGATATTATTTTCCTCACAACTCAAGTCCAACATTACACCAAATATTGTTAAAATATAATCACTTAGAACTCTAGTAAGAGGCCAATGTGATTTCAATAGAATACTTTTATTTATTTTTCTATTTTTCAAAAACTTATTTACTATCTCCCCTGGCAGATGAAGGTGTATATCTTGTCCGGAAACAGCTATCCCTTCGGTCACTAGATTTAAATCTAAAAATAAAATATCTCCTTCCTCTACAACAATATTTTTACTAACGCCATCAGAATGATAACGCCTACCACTTAACATTAAGCAAAGTAAATATGTATCAGTTGAAGATTGTTGGATAATTTTTTTTGTACGCCTATATTTTTTTGAATTAAATATAGATTTAAATATTAAAATATTATCTACAGTTTTAATATGTGTATTCCCATACAGACCTCCTTTACAAACGGGAGTCAATTCAATTTTTGATGCAAAAAAGTCACGGCAGTATTCTGTTCGCCACTGTGCATCAATAGCCTCTGTGGTGAAAAGGATTTCATTTTTCATATACGGTTTTCAAGATAGAGGGAAATCAACTGGTAAAGATAATAGTAATAAATAAGACAAAAGTCTTATCTATTACTAATTAGTACTGTACTATTAGTTTAGCAAAAAATAGATTGCTATTTGATGTAACAAGATCAATATTTCTAACTGTTTCTTTGTCTTACATAAATTGTATGAAGAAATACTCTAATAAACTTTCCTTTTCACGTGCACCATTTTCGCCCAGTAGCATCGTCATCGCCCCATCAATCACAAACAAGAACATGTGGGCATCTTGCTTTGTGGCAGTACTTTTTACTGTTAGAAGCAAGTTGTAGATTTCATTGATAAACCATTTTCTATAATCAATGACAAGCTGATATGCCTTTGGATGTGATTTTGCAATTTCAAAAATAGCCTTAAACGGTAAGTGATAGAGCCCATCTAAATCGGCATGTAAAAAGTAAATTTTGCGAAGTTTTTCAACCAGTGTTAAATCTTTATCCACGTAAATAATCGAAATGACTGCATGTTTAAGCCCTTCTTTTTGAAAGCTTAAGCTCATTTCAATAAGGCGCTCTTTTGAGTGAAAGTAATTATAAAAAGTCGCTTTGGGCGTTTTTGATGACTCGATAATTCGGTCTATTCCAACATTGTGAAAACCATATTTATTAAAAAGAAATCTTGAGGTGTGAAGCACGCTTAAAGCACGGAATGAAAGATCTGAATGTGGCATAGTTTTTACCGTTATAAAATAAATTCTTGTTGTTTCTAAATGAGATACTTTTTGGGGAGAAAAAAAGGCATAGCAAAGCCCGTAAAGACTGTGCTTGGCATATCTCAAGTTTTATTGTTAGTTAAGTTTTAGACGAAGTGATTTAAAGCCTGAAAACCTTACGGCGATCAAACTGCTTTAAAAGTTTAAGTAGTGTCGTTATAGCTTTTGGCGTTGAGAGCCAAGAAATAATGGATGTGCAAAGCCAACTCCTTTTTAATTGGAGTTCTGCCAAACATTAAAATTATGGTGGCAGAACGAAGGGGGTTCGCGGACTGGCCTTAAGACTCCAGCACACCCAAGGGTGTCCCCCTCCGTTCCACCATAGAGGGGGCACGAGGGTGTACACACTAAAAGTATAAAACCTTTAATGCTCCTAAGGGACGGTCCGCGACGACCGACTGGCAATGTAGGCCAGCAGGCAAATGGTAATCTTCAATATCTAAGGTGTCAATGTGAAATTGAATAGAAAATATTTAATTAATTATTGTTTTTCATTTAATTACATATTTAAGGAAAAACTTAAATATAAAATAAAAAAGGTGGAAACTTAACTTCTCCATCCTCTTGTAGCTGACTTGAAATTTTTAGCGACGAACCGTATAAGCTCCTGTTATTAAATTATCTTTTGCCTATTTTTTAAAATGTGGCAATTGTTCCATAAAATCATTTAGTGGCATTGGACAGCCCCATAAGTAACCTTGAAACTCAGTGCAGCCATTGTCTTTAAAAGTATTAAATTGTTCAGTCGTTTCAATGCCTTCTACCAACACTCTGAGGTTCAGATCTAGTCCAATTTTAATAATGCCTGTGACTAATTTATTACTGCGCTTATCCTCCAAAGCTGCCTGCACAAAGCTACGGTCAATTTTGATTTGCTTAATCGGCATTTTCTGCAAATAGCTTAAAGATGAATAACCTGTACCAAAATCATCAAGAGAAAGTTGAATTCCATTTTTTGATAGGAAATACATTTTTTCAATCATGCTTACACAATTATTTAAAGCAATATTTTCAGTAATTTCTAAAATGAGCCGAGATGGATTTATGCCGTATTGCAGAACCAAATCAATCAACGTTTGCTCAAAGGTGGGCTGCATAAAATGATCAGCACTAATATTAATTGAAAGCGTAAGATCTTTGGTCTCGGCTTGTTTACTCCAATCTTGTAAAACTTTGCAGCCCTGAGTTAATACCCACTCTCCAATCTCTGGCATTAATCCATAATTTTCAGCTGCTGGAATAAAGTCTGGTGTTGGAACATAACCCAAAACAGGATGACGCCATCTGAGCAGAGCTTCCGCACCAATCAGCCTTTCGGAAGAATCTATTTGTGGTTGATAGAAAAGCTCAAATTGTTCTTTCGCAAGTGCTAAACGTAGATCTTGCACCATGGAGTTTTCGGTTTGTATTTCTAATTGCATGGTATAGATTGAAATACAAATCATGAGTGTCGCTACACACGTTGCAATCCATCCCCCATGGTCACGAATATCTTCAGATAGCGGTATAGCACTCTCAAGATTAAAAGAGGTTCCACTAAAAAATATAAAACACCCAATCGACAATAAAATTAAAATAAATTGTAAATAGCTTGGATTTCTACGGTAATTTAAATACCCCAATATCGCTCCAGCAGGTAAAAACAATTGGGCCACTTGCGGACGGTCATTGGTTGCCACATCAAAAAATAAGCAAAAAATGACTGGAAAAACTAGCAAAACAACTTGAGATAAAAGAATGCCCGCTGAAATACGATTTATATAAATAAGACAAAGGCTAAATATGGAGATCAATGTAAAAAAGATATCCATATAAACAATTAACCACATTTGTGCGAATGCAAAATATATGGTCCAAAACAAACAAAAAATGATGCAAATAAAGATATTTGCTTTGGCTGCAATTGTAAGCTGCTGGTCCTTTACGGCGCGGTAATTTTTCTGACGTTTTTTAAAGTAAGACGAAGCTAACATACATAAATCAACCTAAAATATAAAAAAGCACTCTCTTTGCCAGTCATGCTCTATTTCAAAATCCACCAATAAAACTTAGTTTTCTATAAAGTTATTATTTATCTAATATTTTTGGGTTTAAAAAATCGCCTACTCTTCACAATAAAATCCATTTATTTAAGAGGTTTAATGAAAAGATATCCGCTTTTCAGGGTTCCTATAATTTTAAAGTATCAGTCTCTAACGATACATGCTTCGGCCTAACAGGCACAAGTCTTAAATACTCACAGTTTTACTCGCTTCAAAGAGACCCTGACCTATCTAAAGTGGAATATTTTCAACTCAGCTCAGGCTATAATATTAGACCTGCTCTAATATTTTATTTCTCCAATGAAGAATGCTTTTTCTGACAGCAAACAAATTAGACAAGTTTCTAGCTTCTCTGAACTTGCAAATACAAAGTTCCAAGGAGAGACCAATGCGATTTGCTGGCATAGAAATTTGATGGGCGACTTCAAGGAAGTTGTGAATAAACTTAAGTTAAAAGAAAATATTACAGAAGTTTCTGTTGATGACCTTTTAGCGCTACAACTTTCAGAAAAAGGCAATGTAGCCAGAGAAACTATTTTACAAGATATCAAGCAGTTAACTGAATTTGGTGCCTCACCTGTACTTAATTTGCTTAAACACTATGAACGCGATGAAGAGCTAGATTTTATTTCAACAGATGTATATTCATTTCATGTTGATCGCTCCCCAATTGAAACCGATACATTCTTATGCACCTATCACGGCGCTGCGAGTGATATTGTGCCCAATGATCAGGTTCAACAAAAAGTTCTAATTCCAGAAATTAGAGAAAAGCTCAAAGAATTACATGACGGACCAGATGCTGAATTTGAAGCTTTTTTGGCAGAGTATTTCTTTGATTTACATTATCAGCCTAAACCAAATGCACAGTCTATAAATTTAGGTACGGGACATATTTGGCGTTTGGCAGTAGATCATCCTACTCAAAAGGTTCTACCTTGTGTTCATCGGGCACCTGTTGAAAAAGATGGCGAGTACCGATTGCTGTTGATTTGCTAAATATGTTCTCTCTACATCATACAAGAAACCTCTCCCTTTAAAATTTAGATGTTATAACACTTAATAACTGAGAGCTTATTAATGATTTCTACAGCAAATTTAAAATATCTAACAAATTAAATGACATCAATTTAAATTAGAATAATTTTAATCACATATAAAAAATTAGGGCTATATTACATAAAATAATTTAGCCCTGTGTTAAAGTTTTGATTTCTTATTATTTAGATCAATTCATCTAACTTTTCCAACATAGTCCCAAATTTATTAAACGCAGCAAATGCGCCGTCTACTACCAAATGTTGTTGATCCAAACTTAAGTTAAGTTGGTTTAATTGATTTATAAAATTTTTCCAATATTTAAGTCTACCTTCAGGATGCTCTGCCAAGTTTCTTGCACCAAAATGCTCTGATAGATAATAGCTCTCTTTGGCACTTTTTAACAAAATCGCTGCGCCTAAAGTAAACTCTTCAGAAACATATAACCAGCCTAAAGTTTCATATATATTTAAATTTTTCATATCCTTTAACACATCATTTTCTGCCACGATGCCAAGGTCTTCCATATCTTTTTTTATGGCATTCAACCTTTCAGCACATTTAATACCAGAAATTAAATGAGCAATACTATGTACATTAAAAATCTCTGTAACATAAACATGGAAATAATATTGAGCTAATGTGAAGTTTTTATACCGACCTATATTATTAAAAAGGTCTAAACTGATCATTAAATTTCTTAATCTTTCATGCTCACTTGTAGTTTGTCTTTTTATTTTACAATGTAAATTAGGTCTTACAAAGGTATTCATATAGCCGCCCGAAAATCAAAAGAAAAAGTCATAATTTAAAAAACCAGACATAATACATAGTCAATTAAATAGATATACCTCATAAAATTATGAGGTATATCTAAAATCAAAAAATTAAATTTAATTATTTAAATTAAAAATAATTTTAAGATACAACTAAATTAGAAAGTATGTTTTACACCCACACTTAAAGTATAGTGCTTGTTTGAGATACCACCTGTAGCACCACTATATCCCTGCTCACCATCAACATCTTGCCATGTCTGAGCTTTTGCAAGCTTATATTCACTCCAATTAAATTCGGTGAATAATTTAGTTCCCGGAATTACATTATAGCCAACATTAACTGTTGCCCCATAATAATCAGAACGTTTTGCATTATTTTCAGAAATAAATGAGCGCTCATAATGATTATCAAAATCTTTGGCTTTTGCCCAAGGGCTATATTTTACTAAACCATTTAATTCAAAGTTCTTGTAAATATATTGTGCTGCCAAGCCAAAATATGGAACACTAAATTTTTGTTGGTACCCAATAAGCATGTATCCTGGTTCAAATTCACCTTCATTACTTTGCGCACTGTCAGGAATATAATTACCCTCTTCATCTTTACTAGAATAGTGATAAGTTCCTCCACTTGCGTTCCAGCTAAAGCGGCTCTCTTGGTATCCCACTAAACCACTTACCTTTAAAGAGGGTTGATTAAAAATCAATCCTTGAAAGTTAAGATCAAATTCATTTGCATGGTTAAGTTTTGTATTAGGGTGATGAGACCAATCTGTGACTAAATTTGAGTCTTCCTCATCTAGCCAATCATAGTCATCCATTGTGGTTTTGTTACTTGAAACTGTAGTCCAACCTTTCGCGTTAAATGCTAACCACGGTAAAAATTGCCAAGATAAATCTGCTTTTACAATAGGCGCATTTTTCATTTCCCAGTCTAACTGAGACACTTTTTCAGTATCGGCCAATACTAACTCGCGTGCTTTACCGCCATTTAAAATACCTGATGATAAAGATGCAGATACATTAGAAGGAGTAAAATGAGTCCATTGACTATCTGTATTTGCTTGAACGGAGCAAGAGGCCAAAGCGGCAAAAATTAAAGAATACTTTTTCAATTTTAAATTCCCAAAATAAGAGATGAAAGAAATACCAAAGCTGATTTTTGTGAAACCTATCACAAAAAATATAATAATAAAAATCAATTAATCTCTATGATTTAAATAAATAATAATCATAAGTCCTTAATTAACTCACTTTTTTTTCTAGTATTTCATATAAGATATTGAAAAAAATAAAGTTACAAAAACTATCATTTTATTACATTCCCTACATTTTCTATACAACAATAAAAAGGGAATAAAATAGGCAAGAAAACACTTTTTATAGGCTCAAAATAAGCAAATTATCTAGCTCAATAGCCTCTTTTAAATTTTAAACGTGAATATGTCTACCCGCTTACTTATATATACATATGTTTCTTATACTTTTCTTTTTCTATTAAAAATAAAAATAATAACTTAAAAGACTTAAATAGTTAATTTAAAAAGTTATTAGAATTATATTTTTATCAAACTTCTATTACTCAATTAATTATTATAAGTTTATACAACGTAAAATCATTAAACACCAAACTAAAACAAAACACTTAACCTATTGACATATTAAATAAATGAATAAATAAAAATATTAAAACAAAAAATAAAATAAAATTATTTAAAATCAATATGTTAATCAAAAAAGAAAAATAATATATTTTTAAATAATTATAAAGAAACTTCACAAATAGGGCTTTGGAGTGATTGCTATCCTACATAGAGAAAAATATAGGTTTATGCACTTTATGACAATGAAATATATTTTTGTAGGAAATCCTACCTCTGGTGGTGGACAAGTAATTTCAGGAAATAATCTGCCTTTAAGTAAGGGAGTGGCTATTGCTTGTGTAGGAGACAAAGCTATCTGCCCTAAACATAACACTGTTTCAAAAATTATTACGGGCGATCCTAATCATAAAATAATGGGCAAACCTGTAGCCAGAATAAATGATTTACTATCCTGCGGTTGTAAATTATTGCCTCAATCAAGCTCAACAATTGAAGATGATATTGAAAATTACGGTATTAAGTTTCGACTCATCAATGAAATTTCGGAAAATCCTTTATCGAACCAATATTATAAATTAGAAATTTGTGGGGGAAATGCTTTTGAAGGTTTAACAGATGAGTATGGCAATACATGCCTATTAGAGTCAGGAAAAGAAGTTAAACATATCATTCTTACTACTTATGACTTATCTAAACCAATGGAAAGCTGGGATTAACATATGAATAATAAATTAGAGAATATACAACCCAATATCGCTTGGAATTTACCCATATGGGATATCTCCCCTAGAGAACAAAAGATTTATAAAACTACTGAACTATTATGTGGAACTCATACAAATCTTCAAAAATATTATACGGCACGTCCTTATAATTTTTTAATGAATACCCAACAATGGGCTTCTATCGAAAATACGATTGAATTATTAATGGCAATACGTTTTGGTATGGAATGGGACACATACAAAATATCTGATACGCTCTTTAAAGACCCAGACTTTCACCAGAAAATGTATAATAAATTTCATGACTATGTACTTAAGCACTCACAAAAAGAGGTTGATGAAATTATTAGAGAATTTGAACATACAGCTTTTAGAGTTAGGTTTTTATCTACTTTTTCTATCGACAGTCTCATTAATTTAAAAGATTTCGCCCAATTAAGTTATATTAATTTTTTACCAAAAAACTTACATGAGTTAAAATATAATCATATGAAATTAGATAGAAATAAAGCCTATAAAGATTTACTAGCCTTAAAAAACAATGCAGGCCCTTTATATATTAACGAAAAAATGTTTAAAGAAGTTTTTAATTTATAATCTCTTAAATTTACAAGTGTATGTCAATCCAATTTGTTTGACATACACACTTTAATAAAATGCTTAATCTCAAATTTTATTATAAAATTTTCATTTTCATCATATTAATTTTCTATTTATTGGACATAAGCCCACTATAATCATAAACCCCTAACCGAAAGTTAAATTTTGCTTGCTCTTTGCCTTCATCTTCTTTACAACACTCTATTGCTTCTTTTAATATTTTTTTTGACATATCCTCCCACAACTCCAAACTTAGATATTTTAATCTATTAATAGAGTCGAGAGTTATCTCATCTGCAATTATTGCCTGTTCAAGGTATTTATCATCATTTTCTATTAGATTATGAATCCCTGCTGATAAATGTGAACATACATTTTCTATAAAAATTTGTTTCGCTTCGCTCAATTTAGCCGAAGGAGAAAAACAGTCCTTTAGCAAAGTCACAGTTTTATCATTTACTTCAATTAGTCCAATACGCTTTAACTCTAACAGTATAGATTTCGGATGTTTTTCAGTAGAAATATTTTTAACTAGCCACTCAAAACTATTTTCCTCGCCATATATTAAAATTTTATGAGGCAAATCTAAACTTATCCACAAACCTATTACTCGGGCAGGCACACTAATTGGTAAACTTACATTATTAACTTCTATTAGCTCATGACTCCCATTGTTTACTTGTCGAAGCTCACTTACCTCTCTTCTACTTAAACCCGCCAGCAAACTAATTGATGAGTCTGTTTTTTTCTGATTAATTCTTTCTAACTCATAAATAGCTTCATTATAAAATAATGGTCTTAAAGCAGCTGAAAACTCACTATATCCAATTCCCGATCTAACCAATAGAGGCATAAGTACACGCATGATTTCTAAAGCACTCTCTAAAGTGACTTCTGACTCATGAGATAAAGTTGGCAGTGACAAGTTTAGATCCTCTTAATCCCTAATGAATCTTTCAAGATAATTTATCCATCCAAATTTAACATAAGAAAGCAAAAGCATAGTTAAGATATATAAATTAACTTTATTACTTTAAACACTATATATTATAAAACCATTCTTATGTTTTTTTACCATTCGTTATAATTTATAACACAAAAAAATTATAAGCTATTGTTTTAATAAAAATAAAAAAAATCTAATTTTAATTAAAACTCTACTTTCACTGTCATCTTACTATAAGCCCCCTAAAAGCAAGTTCGGTTGATTGAGTAAATCGCCATATCTATACAGGGCAACTTGCCATTAGGTAATTGTAGGCCTAAAGATTGAATTAATATTTCTCTATGTGTCTTTAAACGAAATTTCTTTTATAAAGAGAAAAGTAAAACTAAAAAAGCTCATATAAATATATGAGCTTTGAAAAAACACTATTCATTAGTCTTTTATATATTAATTTTTAAGTGGTCTTAATTCTTTACGTAAAATTTTACCTGAAGCCGACTTTGGAATAACTTCAATAAAATCAATCCTTCTAACTTTTTTATGAGGAGCTACCCGCTCACTCACCCACTCCATTAATTGTGATTCACTTAAATGGGTATTCGGCTGCAAAACTACAAATGCATAAGGAATTTCTCCCGCATCTTTATCAGGATGTCCCACCACCGCCACATCAGCAATAGCCGGATGTTGAAGTATAAGAGCTTCTAGCTCTGCTGGTGCTACCTGATATCCCTTATATTTAATAAGCTCTTTAAGACGATCAACAATATAGACCTCTTGATATGGACCAACTTCCGCAATATCACCAGTTCGCAACCATCCATCTGAAGTAATCGTAGAGAGCGTCGCGGCTTCATTCCCAAGATAACCAAGCATCAAATTTGGTCCACGAATCCATAACTCGCCAGAACGTGTACGACCACCCGGCACTTCAGTAATATCTTCACCAGTCTCGACATCTACAAGTTTGAACTCCATATTAGGAACTATCAGACCTACCGAACCTTTCGAGATTTTATTATTTCCAATTGGAGTAGCATGGGAGACGGCACTAAGTTCAGTCATGCCATATCCTTGAGCAATATCAACAGCAAAACGTGTTTGTAATTCGTTGCTTAATTTTTCATCCAGTGGTGCAGCAGCTGTAAGAATTAAACGAAGTGAAGATAAATCATAATTATCAACGATCTGATTTTTTGTTAGTGGGACAGCAATTGGAGGAGCTATATAAAGATAAGTCACCTTTTGTTTTTGAATAAGGCTTAAAAAGTCTGCAAAAACCATTTTTGCAAGCGTAACAAGGGTTCCACGTTTGCGTAAGGTTAAATTCATAATTATATTCATTCCATATATATGGAAGAATGGTAAAACAGCCATCACCTTATCGTTCTTATTGACATCTAGTACCGATGATGCTTGAGTTACATTTACCATTAGATTTTTATGGCTTAGCATTACTCCTTTGGGAACGCCAGTCGTGCCAGATGAATACGGTAAAACTGCAATATCGTTTGTTGGATCAATTTCAATTACTGGAGGGGTGAGGTTCTCTGCAAGCATATCTGTTAAAGATATATAACCATTTGCACTATCCAATAAAATAATATCATTTTTAGTAAACCCTACTTCATTAGCAGCAGCTTCTGCATACGGCAATATTTCTTTTACTGTCACATAAGCTTTAGCTCTAGAATCATTAAGCTGTTTTACAATCTCTCGAGAGGTATATAAGACATTTAGGGTAGTAACAACAGCCCCAAGTCTAAGAATTCCAAAGAATGCTATAACATATAAAGGAATATTGGGTGCTTGTATTGCAACAGTATCCCCTTGTCTAATTCCTCTCGCCCATAAAGCACCAGCAAAAGCATCTATCTGAGCCCTTAGCTCTCCGTAAGTAAACTTGGACACCCCATCTGTAACAGCTACTAGGTCAAGTTCCTCAGGCAGTAGTGTTCCAAATATTTCTGTATAAAGGTCACGTGTCGGAATCTCAACAGAAGGATAAACACTTGAATAAATCATAATTTGTACTCAGTCATTTCTTTTAATTAAGAATAATCAATATGGCCCCACCAAGAAGCCCCACAACCCTTTGTATTTATCTATTTATTTCACCGCATAAATAGATTTAAATTTATTAATAAAAGTCAAAAAGTCTAATTCTATTTTACTTAAATTCAGTTAATCCTCTCATAAGAATTAACTCATCTTCATAAAGTTTAGCCAAAAGTTTAATGAGCTCCTCAATAGTATAAACACCGTAGAGACTATACTCCTGCCTTCTAATATTACTCTTTATATATTTCAATTGATTTTCATAACTATTAAATTTATTGTTAATACATAAGTAAAATTTATATCCCTCCAAGAGCCCTCCTATATTTATTTTTTTATAGCTAGATTCATTGAAATATTTAACTCTTAAATTACTCATCTACGTATTTCCTGCTAATAAAAAATTACAATAAAACTTTGGTTAGACATTTTATTTCAGATATTTTCTCAAGACTTTTTCTATATCTTCACTCTTTAAGCCGGAAATTTTTTTTCTTAATAAATAAAGTTCATAATCTGTCCACCCCTGCTGTTTAGCTGCACAAAAAAAAATAGAAAGCATAACGAATGGATGTTCATTACGTTTAATAAAGGTTTTAACAAATTTATTAGTAACCATAGAACCAAAATAACTTACCAGATGTAAAACTGAATTGCACAATAAAAAACGGATTAAACAAAGCAAAATCAATAACTTAATAAATTAAATTTCAGCTAACTTGATGAGCTAAAAGTTATTATACACAAAAATGTGCGGATTGCACATTTTTCATAAAACAGAGACTTGATAGCAGAATAATTCTGCTATCAAGTTCACATGGTTAATTTCTTATTTTATGGTTATAGTAGGATAAGTAATTGTAAATTTACATCTATTATTATTTTTTTCAAATATATTAATTAAAGGCTTTTTATAACTTATGGCTTGAGGATATAAATCTAATAAATCATCATTATTATCCTGATTATAGCGATTTACTTCCTTATCCACTTTAAAGTTATTTAAAGCTTCATCTTCTTCATTATCAGACTGAACTTCAGCATATATAATTTTATCGCGAACAGCCTTACATTTAAATTCTTTATTTAAAACTTTACTATTTAAAACTATATAATAATCAGGACTATAATTAAAGCTCCACTCTTGATTAATAAATTTACTATACTCCAATTCATATTTTATTTTATACAGCTTACACTCCCCAGGTTGATATTCTTGAATTAACTTATTCTGGGGCTGTTCAACTATAGTTTCATCATTATTTTTAACAATAAATTTTTCAGGCAAATCACTATTATCAGCAACAAAAAATCTTGTATTATTTTTTACTAAAATATCTACATCAACTATTTTCTTAGGATGACTATCTAAACTTTTCTCGGAAGAAAATCTGATTACCCGCTCTATACCACCACAATTATCATAATAATTGTTATCAAAACTTCCAAATGGAAGAGTCCATTTGAAATTACCATCCCCTTCAACAGGAAGAGCAGGTTCTTTTAAACCACCTTTCCCTCCACCCGTACCCTGAATAGATACCCCACCGCCCCACAAGCTTCCATTTCCTTGTTCACCACATCCTGAAATAATAAATCCAAGACCCAACAACAAAGGAAGATGTTTAAAAAACATAAAATACTCAATTAAAAAAACCTGCGTAAATTCTAACATTTTTTTATTTTTACATAATTCACGTTACAAAAAAAATAATCACACCTTCTTTAGATTTTAATATTTAAATTCTATTTAATATACTTTTTAAAACTAAAATATTAAAAACTTCATTAAACTTTTAACTATCTAAAAAACAAAACATACCTTACGACTACTACATATTACTTCTAACCTAATTTTTATAATATTGCTACAAATAGGTACCCATCTTGAATTAATAATAAAAATTAGAAAGATTAGCCTTATATTTTACAACCATATAAAAATCAAACCTCTACTCTTTCACACTATTTCATCTTAAATACCACTTCATTTTTATCTTTCAAAAACCCATTAAAAAACAAGTATATTCAATTATTCTTAAAAATGATTTTACAGTTTGTTATCATGGTTAACTTTTGTAAAAAATCTACATTTATTAATATAAATACCACACTACATATAAATATTTATTTTCATCTTTATGATGCAGCTTTATTTTTTATTAGCTTATGAAAATTAATAAAAAATAAATATTTTATGAAGTAATAGCCTTTAAAACATCTATGGAAAATTAAATGAATAGTAAGTTTGAAAATCTCCTAACTAAATTTAAGGGTGACGGTCCTTATCTATTTATTGACAATCAACCCATGATTGATGCCGCTTCCGGTACATTTAATCTACCTTTAGGCTATACACATCCTCGTTTAAGCAACAAATTGATCGTTGTGCACATATAAGTTCTGCTTATACGAATGAGATGTCGCAAGAAATTTTGAAAAAATTAACGCCTTATTTACCTTCAGAAATTAATCGAATCTGGCTGCGTGATGTTTCCGGTTCTGTTGCAGTGGAATGTGCAATTCGAATGGCACAAAAATTTACTGGCCGTTCAGGTGTTATCACTCTCTATATGGCACATCACGGTCAATCACTTGCTACAGCACAAATTTCAGGTAATGCATTTAGAATTAAAGATTTCCAAGTTGTAATTCCTGATTCTTTAAAAATACCATTACCCTCTACAGCAGAAAATCAAAGTGACATTCATAATTTTAATGAATATATAGATTTAGACCATTTGATTGAATTTGGTTCAAATAAAAATATAGCCTGTTTAATTATTGAACCAATTTTAGGAAATGGCGGAAATATTGTTATCCCGCAAAAATTTTATAGTTATCTCCGTGAGTTTTGTGATCGCCACAATATTGTGCTAGTTGCTGACGAAGTACAAACTGGTTTTGGAAGAACAGGAACATTTTTCGCCTCAAACGGTTATGCAAAGTGTTTAAACCCAGACATTATTGTCTTTGCTAAAGGTGCTGGTGGTATTGGTATTCCTGTAGGTGGTGTACTCATGAAAGAAAAAATGGATGTCTTAGAAGCTTTTGAACACTCAAGTACTTCTGGCGCGAACCCCCTTTCTTTAGTGGCCTTAGATGAAACTATTTCAATTATTGAAGATGAAAAAATCTTAGAAAACGTACAAAAAAATGAGCTCTATTTAAAAGAGGGTTTATTAAGACTACAAGAAAAATATCTAGAAATAACGAACGTTCGTGGGTTGGGTTATATGTATGGTTTTGACACCCCTTCTCCAGAGTTTGCAGCTCAATGCATCAAGACAGCTTCGAGTTTAGGTCTCATTATTCGTGGTGCTCGTTATGGAAAAAGTTCTGCTCTAAAAGTACGCCCACCTTTAATTTGTGAACGAGCCTACCTAGATGAAATATTAAATAAGCTTGATCAAACCTTCAACATTTTAACCCAAGTACAAAATAAGGCAGCCGTATAATGAAAGCATTAAAGTATTTAGACCAATGGAAAGTCAACTTAACTGAAACTAAAGAATTGCATTGTATTGAGGCTGACGATGTTATTGTAAATATTCAAGTTTGTGGTATTTGCGGCACAGATGTTGGAATTATTACGGGCGATTATCCAGTAGCACATCCGGGTGTTACTCTTGGGCATGAAACAGCGGGAGTTGTAACGCAAGTAGGCAATGACGTAAGAGATTTTAAAGTGGGCGATCGTGTTGTGATTAACCCAACATACTCTTGCCAAAAATGTAGAATGTGCCAAATCGGAAATTTTAATCACTGTGAAACGAAAGTAGGCACAGAGGCTGGCGTTTCTTATGATGGTGCTTTTGCAGAACAGTACCGCGCAAAAGAAAAATTTCTAATTAAAATTGATGATCACGTTTCTTTTGCTGCTGCATCATTAACCGAGCCATTAAGTTGTACGATCACAGGTGTAGATAAACTATCAATTACCCACACCAATGTTCGTGCTGCCGTAATTGGTGCAGGACCGATGGGAATGCTCTACTTATGGGTATTACATCATAGAGGTGTGAATGCATTTATGGTCGAAAAAAATCAATATCGTTATGATTTTGCTCGCAGAAATGTTCCTGCAGCAGCTTCAATCTATCAAGATTTTGAAGAGGCTATGCAAGCAGAATATCCAGAACAAGACGCTTATATCGATTTAGTAGTTGATACGACTGGCTATTTGACAGAAGTTGTTTGTGAGCATCTTGCACCGGGTGGAAAATTACTCAATATTGCCCTCAAAGATAAAAAAGCAACTATCGATGTTTTAAAAATTGCAGATAAAAGTTTATCTATTATGGGTTCAATTGACTCGCTAAATAATAGCTTTGAACGCGCATATGCAATGATTCGTGATGGTCATATACCAGCAGAACGTTTAATTAGCCATGAATTTCCAATTTCGGAGTATGAAAAAGCATTTCAAATTGTAGGGTGTGATATTAATCAACAAAAGCTCACCCCACCTCAAAATCCTAATTGCAAAGTTTTACTTCGTATTGCAGAGGTTGGGTGAATTATATTATGACTCAACTGACTATTATTTTTGATATTGATGGAGTGATTGTAGATAGTGAACAACTCCATTTTGATACACTTTTAAAAGCGGTTCCTGAACAGGCTAAAAATTTTAACGCTGAACAACTCATAGGTCTGAGCTTAGAAGCAACTTTAGATACTTTAGGGATTCCAAAACATAGGCATCTCGATCTAACAGCTCAACTTACTGATATATATAATAGTATGTTACATACTAAATATTTAAGATCGGGTATCCAAGACTTCATCACAAGTTTAGAAAAGAAGCAGATCCCATTTGGCTTTGTATCTACAGCCCCTCGGGAGGTCTGCTTATCAAATCTTGGTTTATTAGACTTACGAGGAGAAATACAGCTCATTTCTGGAACCGATATTGCACGTACAAAACCCTATCCAGATCCATATCTTGAGATGCTAAATATTTTAGAGGCAGATCCTAAACAAACAATAGTGATTGAAGACACTGATTTAGGAATTACCGCTGCACATCAGGCAGAGATTAAATATATTTATGGTTGGCCACATGCTTTGTCTAAACAACAAAACTATCTGCAAGCTACCGAAGTGATTCAATCTTTAGATCAGATTAATCTCATTAATTTGCTCGAGAGTTTTTAACTTCAACTCTTCCACATATAGTGTTTAAAAAATAATTTGTAGATAAAAGAGAGTCCTGTACTCTCTTTTATCATTACAATACACGCTTGCCATTCAGGCAATATTGATATTAATTTACTTTTAATATTCACCAAAGTGTACAGCCTATATTTTGCAAAATATTGATTAAATTATGATTTTTTTGCACTACTAAAGCCTTTTAAAAAGGCGCTACAATTAACCGTTTCCAAATCATTATTTAAATTTTGTGAAGGAATAAAAAACTTACTCGCTATAGCTGGATAGCCAGTTTTTAAGTGCCTCCCCGTGATCCAGCCCAACTCTTTGACCTGCTCTAGATCCATCATTTCATACTTCACGGCTTTGTTGACTATTACACATGCAGTAATAGCCACATCATCTTGTTTGGGAAGCGTTTTTGCATATACAAAAGAACCGACTGGGCAACCAATAACCAAACCTAAAACTAAAGACAAAAAAATATGTTTTTTAGTCAAAATAACTTTCCATAATAAATCGAAGCATAAAATTAAGTTCGCTAATATATAACTTCAAAAAATAATTAAAATTTTAGTTTTGTTCACCTTTTTTATAAGTCGTTGTATTTTTAAGTAATTACCCCTTGTCTCGTATAACATGGTCCTTTATAACCAGATAAGTTTTTTGTATATTTTACAAGCAAAAAAACACCTGTATTGGCAGGTATTTTAAAGGTAAAAGAAATACTCAATCAAAATAGTCTTTTCTATTTAGGGTGTGAACCTCTTAGAAAACAACAGACTAACATATTGTTTTTAAAAACAATTAAATACTAATATTCATTTAATTATGACAAAATTGCTTACATACCTGTATAACCTCATACTATTTTGAAAAATGGTGACTTTGCTCTATAGATGAAGACAAAACGACTCTTTCTTTTAATATCGGCATGACATAATCACGGAAAAATGGAAACTCTTTTGTATAGTCGAAGAAAGAGAGCGTACACCCCGAGAAACCTGCTTCCTCTAGTGATGCTAAACCTTCCGCAACTTGTTCTGGAGTTCCCACAATTGGAAATCCACCAAATGCAGTTGCAACACGATCATGAAAACTTGCAATTTGTTCGGGTGGCATGACTTTTGAAAAAGCGAACAAAGTATCTAAAATATGTTGGACCGCTTGTGAATCAGCATTTTCTAATTGTCGCTTCCATTCCACTTGCGCCTCCTCTTCTGTAGGACGGCAAATAATATGTGTAGTTGTAAGCACTTTAATGACTTTACCTAAAGTTTTTGCTTCATCTTTAAGCTGCTTAATTTCCTTACACGAATCTTCAAGCTTCAAATGTACAGGAGTAAATAAAAAGTCAGAATTTTTAAGTGCAAATTCTCGGCCTTCTTTAGAACCTGCTGCGTTAAAAATGGGCGGTAGTAGGGTTAAATTTGGTTTTCCATATGATCCTTTTGTTTGAAAGAATTCACCATTCCAATCAAATGGTTCTTTACTTTCCCATATTTTTTTTATTAGATTAAACCATTCTTGAGCATAACGATATCTCGTGGGGTGATCTTTAGGTAAATGTATTCCTAATGCGTCATATTCTGGTTTATTCCATCCAGCTACAATATTTAAACCTACGCGATCTTTACCAATTTGGGCCATGCTCACAATTTGCTTTGCAGCAATAATCGGATGATTCATGGAAGTATGCAATGTTGTAAAAATTTTAATTTTCTCAGTTTTAGCTAACAAAGCAGTTGCCCAAGTAATTGTATCTAAAACGGAACCTTGAAAATCTTTTTTGCCTCCTAAACCAATGAAACGTGCTACGGGCAACATAAAATCAATTCCAGCTTTATCCGCCATTTGTGCTAGTTCTAAATTTTTATCCCAACTCGCCTCCCACCCATCATCAAGTGTAGAAGGAGTCATTCCGCCAGAACAATTTGAAGAAAAAATACCTAATTTAAATGTCTCAGATGTTTTAAAGTCATTATCAAACATAATTACTCCTTTTAATTAAATCTTTTAAATATAAATAGTTAATTAAGCAAATAAATAAAACGAAGACTCATTTACTTATTCTAAAAATTTACCTAAAAACAAAGCCACCAACAAAATTTTAAAATATAAATTAAAAAATATCAGTAAGTTAAACACACAACCCTTCAGTTCAAAACTAATAAAAAAGTCACTCTAAAGGAATTAAAAATACTATTTCGAATTGAGTAAAATAATTAATTAAGCTCAACCAATAAATAATATATTTTTTAGTACTCTCCTATTAAATAATAAACTTTTTGGGAGATGACAACTTCCATTGCCGAGTAATAATCTCCTTCCTCAAATAACTTTTTATCTTTTGGATTATAGACAAAATTACCGCAATCATCACCAAAGTAACATCTAGGACCATATATTCTATCTCCCACCATATATTCAATTAATTTAATTTTTTCCCGAGTATTTGGGTTATATGCAGTAAATTTCATTCTCATGATTTATTCCCTGATACAAGCATATAAAATATTTTCTAGATTTCAAAAAAGATAATTAATATAAAAATTATTTTTTCCTAGTTTTAGAATTTATGCATGCCTCTTGTAAGGCATTTAATGCAGCAGGTTCTAACAGATCTGTCATTAAGCTTTTAAAATGCACACATTCATTTGTCTCTTTGGTTACTCTTGAACTTTGAACTGCACAACCGCAAAAAAAACAAAATATAAAAACCATAGAAAAAAATTTCATAAAAATTTCCAAATAATATATAAAGATATGAAACAGTCATAAACTGTGTAATTAAGTTTTATATGGGAGAAAATTAAAGACTAAGCTGATAACGATTTATACATTCATATTTATCTGCTTTACTGAACATAACACGTACAGTAATCAATAAATCGTATTTGGGAATATTTTTTATACCCACATAAATCCCCCCCAGTTACTAACTTAAAAGTAAAGGTAAAATAATATGATTTTTTTCATAAATCTCTTTACCCTAATAAATTCAAAAAGATAAATTTAATTTTTTTAATATATATCCTTTAAGAATCACTATAATTTTTGTTTTGTTCCTGTTTCTTATATTTCTTTGTATTTTTAAGTAATTAACTCTTGTCTCATACAACATGTATCGTTATAAACGCATAAGTTTTTTGTATATTTTATAAGCAATAAAACAATCCATATTGACAGGCTTCGAATACTATATTTGTGGCGTTTAGCTATAAATCATCCCTTTCAGAAGGTCTTGCCTTTTGTTCACCGAATGTCTTTAGAAAAAGATGGTGAGCGTCGTTTGCTGTTGATTTATTAAATATTTTAGTGGTTTTAGTCTTTTAATGACTTAAATATAATGCCTATTTATTAGTTGAATAACATGAAGTCATTTTTATCCAAGAAAAAGTAAAAACAATAAAAAATTATGATTAAAGTAGTTGACCCTCACGTAACGTAAGCCCCTAGCATAAAACACACCTAAGGAAGAAGGAGCTAAAAAGATGCTGTTAAAAGTTGGTGAATTGGCTAAGCAAACAGGACTTACTGTCCGTGCTCTTCATCACTATGACGATATCGGTTTACTTCAGCCTTCGGTCCGTTCCGATGCTGGTTATCGACTATATACCCGTAAAGACATTACTCGTTTGCATCAGATTCAAGCATTACGAGGACTGGGAATGTCGTTAGCTGAAATCCATACGGTTCTTGAAGACCCCAATCTTGCACTTTTACCTATTATTGATCAGCAGATTCAAGCAATTGATCGAAGGTTGACCGAGCAACAGAAATTGCGAAATCAGCTCAGCAAGCTTAAATCTCAGATCATAAATGGTGAAGAGCTTGGTTTGGAGGATTGGCTAAAAACTCTGGAGCTTATAGCAATGTATGAGAAATATTTTACAAAAGAAGAGCTTGAAAAACTTACTTTCTTACAAACAGGCACTAAAAGCCACCGAGAATGGCAAGAGTTAACTCAAGCAGCAAACGCACTATTTAATGCTGGCGAAGCATTTAATAGTGAAGCAGCTCAAGACCTAGCTCGAAAGTGGATGAAAACTCTTGAGCACAATACGCGAGCTAACCCTGAATGGTTAGTTAAACTAAATGCCATAAACTCAGCCGAGCCTGAATTTCAGGAAAAATTAGGCGTAACGCCAGAAGTCGTTGAGTTTTTACTTAAAGCTTTTTCTGAGAGTAAGCTGAGTATTTTTGCCCATTATTTATCTGACGAGGAGTTTGCTTTTCTAAAAGAAAATTACATCCGTGAGATGAAAAAATGGCCTCAATTATTGGTCGATATTGAAAAATTGATTGATGCCGAGGTCCCACCAGATAGTGAGGGAGCAAAGTGTTTAGCACAACAATGGCTCTCTATGCTACAAGGCTATGCTGGCAAAAACCCAAGTACTCAAGAAAAAATCCGTAAAGCAATGCAAAATGAACCGAACCTTGCTGACGGAACTTGGCTCAAACCAGTGACTCTACAATTTCTGGAAAAAGCAGTGGCAGCATTAATGCGTGATGCTTAGTTTTAGAAGTTAAGCCGCTTTTTATAAGAAGAGCGGTTTAACCAAGGGAGCTATCCTTGCCCTTTAATAAATTCTGCTATTCCTAAATTTGCAGGCAGTTGCTCAACAATCTGGTTTAATTTCTTGCCAGAATCATCCATACATCCTTTATAGTGTTCAAATTTAGTCTTGTTCCCATTTTTATCCGACCATATAAAATTGACAAATTGATTGTCCGTTGCCCTTCTCGCGCAATTGTTATCACTTGCGATTTCACCAGTTTTAGGTCTATACACGTGGAGTTGCTCCACAATAAAGAAGCGCTGTAAGAGTTATATAGTTTTCCTAAAAAATAAAAAATTCGATCTATGTTTATGGTTAATTAAACTTTTTAAACTATAGATATTAAAAAACCCGCTTCTCAATAAGAGAAACGGGCCACAAAAATAAAAACTTTCAGCGCAGTAATATATGAAATATATATTAAAAGTTTAAATATATAAATTCAATACATGTTTCATACTTTTTTAGAAAATTTAATTCCTTCTCATAGAAAGCTACATAAAACTCAGAGAAGCTTTTAAACCTCATCTTTATAGAAATATTCCCGAAGAATACTTTCTATAAATTCCAGTACAGCTTTAAGATCAGATCCATTTGGTACTTCACTCCAAGTAACAAAGTTCTCGACAGTACTATTCAATGACGCTGATTTAAAAGAAATACCTTTTAAATCGCTAACCACGGTTATAGTTGGTCCGTTATCACCAAATTCACTCCAACCCTCAATAAGTGGTAGTAAAATTTTTTCTATATCAAATGATTTTTCTTTGTTCAAAATAAAGTGATGAGCGACCAAAATTTTTGCAATATCTATAATTGCTTTATCTGCCATTTATTAACCTTTCATTATCTATATTTAATTTTAATACTCATTATTGAAAAAAAACCGCCCCAAGTGGCGGTAGCTGAAACAAATCAGCAGAATATAGAAGCATCATGGACTGACACTTCTATAATTTATGAAGGTACTTTATTTGTTTTAATAAAGTCCTCGGATTTGAAATAACTAATAATCATATCTGCATGTTCTTCTTTTTGAACAACCTTCGCTACAGGGATTGAATCATTAGAGAACTTGAAACCTGGCGGCACAAACTGTGAAATAGGAGGTAATTTAGTTTTGCCTCCTTCTGTGATTCGTTCTATAAAACCAGCTAACCAAAGAAGATACTCACCTTCATTTTCAAATCTTGGCATAACACTTAAATCAAGTTGAACTTTACACTCACTTAACGGCCGGGTTAAAAGCTCATCAAAATCAATATAGTTATATTTGAGCTTAAACTCTGTCCCTTTAATGGCTTTTCTAATTTGGCTGATAAGACAATTAAGGTTCTCGGCAATGTCATTAGTGTATAAGCCATCATTTTTAATCTTCTTATATACTTTCTCTGCTACAGCTAAATACTTTGGCATTACTTATCTCCGTACTATTGTTATAAGGTGCTAAATTATGAATAGTCGTTGTTCTATAAGTATGATTATGGCCCAAGAAATGTATCAGAAAGTAAGTATATAAGAGCAGAATGTAAGTAATTAAAGCTTTAAGTAAGTTTTCAAAAAAAACACATAAAAAAATTATGGTTTTGATAACCAATCCGCAAAATTTATGGATGAATAGAGATAAAATGAAATATTTTTTAACAAGTTAATTTTACTTTTTGGTAAAAATAAAAAATTATTTACTTAAATGTTTACTCAAAATTTCCTATAAGCCAATAGACATAAAAAGCCCATCTTCCGATGAGCTTCTTTTTAACTATAAATGTGGTATGTAATATGCATAAAATAATTTTGGTACTATAGATAATCGAATTATAGATAAAAATACTTGGTCATTACTTTTAAGGAATTATCTATTACATGGGCTGAAAGGTTGCCTTCTTTTTGTTGTTTATTTCCTCATTCAATTTAGGAAACCTTTTTGTCAATCAGTCTCAATTTGTTAAGATGGCAACCGTGAGAGTTTAAGTTAAGCTCTCACACACTGTTGACTCAATTTTGACATAAAAAGATACACGAAAAGGTGTACTTTTTTCTTACATTAGGTCAGTTTTGCACAGAAGTTGTTAGAATTGGTTGGACAGCCAAACTTTCAAAATTAACTTATTTATTATTTAAATTTAAGGATTTAACATACATGAATAGCGCTGAAATCATGGCTGACTTATCTTCTCATACACCTATGATGCAGCAATATCTCAAAGTTAAAACGGACTATCAACATGCGTTGCTGTTCTACCGTATGGGTGACTTTTATGAACTCTTCTTTGAAGACGCTCATTTAGCAGCCAAACTTTTAGGTATCACTTTAACCCATCGCGGTAAAGCCAGTGGTCGACCTATTCCAATGGCAGGTGTTCCCTATCACTCGGCAGAAGGTTATCTTGCTCGTCTTGTCAAAGCTGGGCGCACTGTCGCTATTTGCGAACAAGTTGGAGAAGTGACAGGTAAAGGCCCTGTTGAACGTAAAGTTGTCCGTATTCTGACCCCTGGTACATTAACTGATGATGCATTACTCAGCAGTTATCAATCATCTAATCTCGTTTCCTTGTGCATTCATCAAAACCAGATTGGTTTTGCTTTACTCGACTTGAGCGCGGGTATTTTTAAAGTTCAACAACAAGATTACAAGCCAGAACAATTACCTATCGAGCTTGCGCGTTTAATGCCAAGTGAAATCTTGATTGATGAAGACTTGGTCGATACCAATATTATCGAACAGATTAAAAAACACTTAGATTGCCCGGTTACTAAACGCCCAAATGTAGATTTCAATCTAAATAATGCGCAAAAGACTTTATGTGATCAGTTTACGGTATCAACACTTTCAGGTTTTGGTTTAGACCCATTACCTTTAGCTAAAGCTGCTGCCGCTGCACTCATTCACTATGCAAAAGAAACGCAAAAAACTGCATTACCGCATATTCGTTCAATCCAACTTGAACAAAGTACCGACTTTATTGCGCTCGACCCAATCACGCGCCGTAACCTAGAAATTATCGAGCCATTATTTGAACACGGCACCTCATTATTCCAACTGGTAAATGACTGCCAAACTGCAATGGGTGGCCGTCTACTCAGCCGTACACTGATGCAACCTGTACGTGATACTGCATTACTAGATGCGCGTTTAGATGCGATTGAGCAACTCATTCAGGGATATCACGAAAACCCGGTTCGTTTAGTGCTTAAAGAAATTGGTGATATTGAACGTGTACTTAGCCGTGTTGCATTAGGTAGTGCGCGACCACGTGATTTAGTGCAACTTCGTCACGCATGTGCACAAATTCCAGCTTTAAGAACGGCGTTAACACCAGTCATTCAAGCAAAAAAATCTAAGTTATTAGTTCAACTTGATCAAGAACTTGGAGATTTTAAAGCGCTTCATCAACACTTAATGGCAGCGATTGTTGAAAATCCTCCTGTATTACTTCGTGATGGTAATGTAATTGCAGAAGGATATGATGCTGAGCTCGACGAATTACGTCAAATTCGCGATCATGCAGGTCAATTCTTAATTGACTTAGAAATTAAAGAGCGTGAACGTACAGGCATTAATACCCTTAAAATCGGTTATAACCGTGTAAGTGGTTATTACATCGAACTCACTCGCGCTCAAGCAGAGCAAGCGCCAGCCGACTATATCCGTCGTCAAACTTTAAAGAATGCTGAACGCTACATTACCCCTGAGCTAAAGAGTTTTGAAGATAAGGTTCTATCGAGCGAGTCACGTGCACTCTCACGTGAAAAAGCATTATTCGAAGCTTTACTTGAAAATCTTCGTGAAAATATTGCCCATCTACAAATGATGAGTTCAGCAATTGCTCAAATTGATGTAATTGCAAACTTTGCCCATCAAGCACGTTTAAACAATTGGGCACGCCCTGAATTTACACCGGAAACAGGCATTAAAATTAAGGCAGGTCGTCATCCTGTTGTTGAAGCATTAAATAAAGCACCATTTACCCCAAATGATACTTTCCTTGATGCCCAGCACCGTATGGCGATTATTACCGGTCCAAACATGGGCGGTAAATCAACCTTCATGCGACAAACAGCATTAATCAGTTTGCTTGCTTATTGCGGTAGCTATGTTCCGGCGAAAGCAGTCAAACTTGGTCCAATTGACCGAATCTTTACCCGTATTGGTTCAGCCGATGATTTATCTACAGGCAAATCTACCTTTATGGTTGAGATGACCGAAACTTCGCAAATTCTGCACCATGCGACCAATCAATCGCTGGTTTTAATGGATGAGGTGGGCCGCGGAACTAGTACCTATGACGGTTTATCTTTAGCATGGGCATGCGTAGTTGATTTAACTAAACGTGTAAAATGTTTATGTTTATTTGCCACTCATTATTTCGAGTTAACCGAGCTAGGTAGTGAAGCAGGAATCGATAATTATCATGTGACAGCGCAAGAGCTTAACGGCAACCTGATTTTATTGCATAAGGTTCAGCAAGGCCCTGCGAGTCAAAGTCATGGTTTACAAGTCGCAAAATTAGCCGGTATTCCTGCCAATGTTATTAAAGAAGCGCAGAAGCGTTTGCGTATCTTAGAGAAACAGCAGCAGCAACATCTACAAACCAGTTTCCAAAATGATTTGTTTGCTCCACCAGATGCAAACTCTGGTTCACAAATCATAGAGAAAGTTGTCGAGATCGAAGTTTCATCCCCTGCTCTAGATTTACTTAAGCAAATTGAAGTCGATAATTTATCGCCTCGTCAGGCGCTTGAACAACTCTATGAGTTGAAAGCTGCACTCAAATCTTGATAAAGCACTTCCGAATAAGCAGGCTTAGGTCTGCTTATTCATATCGGAGAATAATATTTATATGATCTTAAGATCTCTACAACATTCAGAAATTGATCTTATTTGGCAGCAGATTAGCCGCCGTGAGTTAATTACTCAAATGTATATTCAAAATCAACAGCAGCTAGAATTGGTTGATTGTTTTTTTGATGTTCAATATTGGGATTCATATCATTTAGAAAATGACCCACCTAAGCTCAAACAACTCTTTGCACAAGGTTCAATATTTGTAGGTGCATTTGATGCCCATGAAAAACTCGTTGGTGTGAGTGTGGTGTCAAACCAAGTTATAGCAGACTATCCTCATGCTAAATTACTCCACTATTTCTATGTCGATGCAGACCAGCAAGGTCAAGGCATTGGTGCTAAGCTTATGCAAGCCGCAAAAGAGTCCGCCAAGCAACTCGGTGCAAACCAACTGTATATTTCAGCAACTCCAAGTCGGCGCACTGTAGACTTCTATATGAAGCATGGCGCGCAACCATTAAGTGCTCCAGATCAACAACTTTGGCAGCTTGAACCCGAAGATATCCATTTACTATGTAACGTTTAGCGCTAAAAATTTAAGGGCTATTCAACAAAAAAAGCAGAAAATCAAAATTTATGAAAGAAAAATGAAAAGTTAAGGTATTTATTAAAATAGATGCCTTGACTTAAATGACATCTAAATAATTAAATAAAATATTTTTTAAGTTATTGTTTTATAAAATATATTATTATTTTAATTTTATAGTTTCACAACTCCTAAGCCTCGAAGATCTGTTTGATTATCAACGTGTTAACTTATCTTCATATGCATGAATAAAGAATATCAATAAAAGCAATTGTTTGTTTACCCCTTTTTTGCCTAAAATAAGCTATTCGAAATGAAACCATATTTTTTAGGTAGCTGTCGCCATGACCTTTGTTGTCACTGAAAATTGTATTAAATGTAAATACCAAGATTGCGTAGAAGTTTGTCCTGTTGACTGTTTTTACGAAGGTCCGAATTTCCTAGTGATTAATCCGGATGAATGTATTGACTGTGCATTATGTGAACCAGAGTGCCCAGCAAATGCAATTTTCTCTGAAGATGAGTTACCAGAAGGTCAAGAAGTGTTTATTGAATTAAATGCTGATCTTTCTCAAAAATGGCCTAACATTACTCAAATTGGTGACCAACCAGCTGACCGTGAAGAATGGAACGGCAAACCTGATAAATTACAATATCTTGAAAAGTAATTTCAAAAAAGATCAGCAACCGCTGATCTTTTTTATACCCTATTCAAACATTTCATTGCAAATTCCTCGTAATTTGTGCACTGTTTTGCATTAAAATAGCCGCAATATTTATAAGTGCTTAATTTTTCTTATGCGGAAGTTTTTGCAGAGTTTGGTACCTTTATGCATAATCCCAGCGGTTATGGTAGGTTGTGTCAGCTCTCCCCAACACACAACAACAGGCAAAACCTCTCCAAGTGGTAAACGAATTTTTATTCCACAAGAGCGCGTTATTATCGAGCGCCCAATTCGCCCTAAAGTTGAGCCTGCATCTTATCGAAACTGGTTAAGTTCTGGTGAAAATTACCAGCGTGTTCGTGAGTACGAAAATTTCTTAACCCGAAACAATGTCGCAGGTATTGTGCCAAGCTTTGAGCTATTACGCTCAGCACGTGATTGGCAAAAATGTGGACGTTCAGAATATGCTGTGCCTAACCGCGAACTATGGGGAAATTCTTTATCGACCCTACGCGTATTTAAATATTTAGTGGCAGCAAAAGTTCTCACTGACTTTGAAGTAACTTCGGTTTATCGAGATTTACCTTTAAATGAATGTGCGGGTGGCGCAAGCTCATCTAAACATTTATTTAACTCGGCAATCGATTTCCGTATTGGTCCTGAGTTTCCACAAGCTCAAGATTATGCATTTATCGAAAATACCAAGTTTAAACTTTGTCAATTCTGGGCTCAGCATGGTCAAAGCTTAAATATGGGTATTGGCTTATATAGCTCAGGACAGATTCATATCGATACACAAGGCTATCGTACTTGGGGCCCTGACCTCACCCGAAACAGTTCAATGTGTAATTTCTAATAAAAAAACTCCTTTCAACCGAAAGGAGTTTTTTTATTGTTCATTTCCCAATCAACCAAAATTTCTTGAAACGAAGATTTTTGCACTCTATGCATAAACGTTTAAAATAGCTCGATCAACATATAGGTAAATTTGATTATGCAGCAGATGTGGACAGACATTGACCAATATATCGATTCACATTTAATTCCCGAAGACCCGCGACTCGAATATGCATTAAAGAATACCGACGAACACGGCTTTTCAAATCATCTTGCAGTGGCTCCTAACCAAGGAATGTTCTTGCAGATGCTTATTCAAATGAATAAATGCAAACGAGTCTTAGAAATCGGAACCTTTGCTGCATACAGTACCATCTGGTTAGGCCGTGCATTACCTGAAGACGGTTATTTACTCACAATAGAAGGCCGTGCGACTCATGCAGAAATGGCTCAAAAAAATATCGATCACGCCAATCTTCCGGTAAAAGTCGACCTTCGAGCTGGCCGTGCCGCCGATATCCTCTCTGCAATTGAGCCTGAATCTATCGAACCTTTTGATTTTATTTTCATTGATGCAGATAAACAGGGTTATCCTGAATATTTAGAATTGAGTTTGAAATTTTCGAGATCTGGCACCATTATCGTGCTCGATAATGTAATTCGTGCAGGTGATATTTTAAATCCTGAGAATAAAAAACCGAGTATTGAAGGCATCCGTGAAATGTTTAAAGCCTTAGAAAATCATCCAAAAATTCTGTCTTGTACAGCTCTGCAAACGGTTGGCTCAAAAGGTCATGATGGCTTCGCAATTGCAATTGTGAAATAATGGTTAAAAAATCATCTTTTTTATTTTATTATTTATAATCAATTAATTACTTTTATTACTGTTGCTTTTCCATATAGTTATCCACAAGATTTGCGGATAACTATATGCAAATCTCATCATTTAGCTACTAATAACGGTACAGTCGCGTTTCGGAATATGGTTGTCGCAATACTTCCCAAGAAGAACTGGTGAATTTTGCTATGGCTAAATGCCCCTAGCACAATGATCTGAATACCGTGCTCTTGTTGATACTCTAGAATATTCTGCGCGACATCACCATAACGATAAACGGTAACTACATCTAAACCCGCTTGTTTAAGATAATGCTCAGGTTCATTTAATATTTCTGGATGATCACCTACATACACTAAATGACATTGCAGTGTTCGCAATAAATCACTTTGAGCAATACGGCGCATCATTTTTTGGCATGTTGGCGAGTATTCATAAGCAAAGATAAATCGGGTTGGGACTTTAAAGTTTTCACCAATCGTCAAAACTGTACAGTTCGCACCGCGGATGAAGTTCTCGACATTACTACCAATTGGTTTATGTTTTTCGGCGGCTCTTTCCCCGACTCGACCTAAAATGACGATATCATTTTCATGTAAGAGATTAAAACTTTGTTCTAAAAAATCACCTTTTTCTTGGATTTTTGAACTGGTAATTCCGTGTTTTTCTTGAATAAGATCAGAAATGTGACGAAGTAAATTATTGCTATAGTCTAATGCGAGTTCACTTTGTTTTTGCTCTAGCTCAGCTAACTCTTTTAGCAGCATTGCATTGCTTTCAAAGCCGATTACCCCACTAATTTCACCAAGATGATAACTGGCTGGGTAATAGTCCAGAATTTGTAATAATACAAGTTCCCGTCCGGTTGCTTTAGCAACCCATGCTGCTGCATCTGCAATAGCATTAATACACGGTGATGAGTCAATACACGCAATAACACGGTTCATGTTAGCCTCTCTTCTTCAGGTCTATTGCCTTGGAGATTATTATTAAAACTTAGCTTTAACTTAACATAGATAAAAATTGGTATGTTAAGGTTTATGTATAAAAACCAACTTTTTTGTTTAAAGATCAAACATTTTATTACATTCTTAAAACTGCATTATTCTCTTAAGCGAATAAATTTTGCGGGATTCCCACCGATAATATGGTAGGGCTCAACATTCTTGGTCACCATACTATTCATCCCGACCACAGCATGTTTACCGATTTTTATACCGTCTTTGATCCCCACATGTGCACCCAACCAAACGTCCTGCTCAATTTCAATTCCTTTAGAAGTGACAGGCTGTTGGTAAAGCGGGCGGTCTAATTGCATCCCATGATCAAACGCATATAAGTGACAATATGCTGCAATTCGAACTTGATCATGCAATTTTATGCCAGCTCGTCCACCATCTAAAATACAATGATGATTAATCGCGACTTCGTTACCGATTTCAAGCGGTCCATGTAATGTGCAATCAGCCGCAATAAAACTATTATCACCAATGATAATTTTGCGCCCCGGCTCAGCAAAAATGTGTGCTAAGGGTGAAATAAAACAATTTTCACCAATCTCAACGGTTTCCATATCCATTAAATAGGCTTGATATTCTTTTTGCCACTCTTTAGCCCAAGCACGATTTTTAGGTTTTAAACTCCAATATAACCATGGCATATAGTTTAAGCGATGCTTATGTTGCTCACGATATTTCAATAAGGAATCAGTCATCTGTTAATTCCTCTTCTATTTTTAATTCTTCACGACCACGGGTTACATCTCTAAGTTTTAACGCCAGCGGTTCAATTTGATGTATTTGTAATCGTGCCTCAATATCTACACCCGTTGCTGTGTAAGTTTCCTGATATTCAATTTGTTGTTGAGTCAGCTCATATTGGAAGATCGCCCATTCATTAAAATGGCAAGAAAAGTAAATTGTCTTTTTCGCAATGAGTTCAATGCGTTCAGCCAACAGTAAACATTGTCCAGCACAACCCCCATATGCTCTAACAAGGCCGCCTGTTCCTAGTTTTATTCCACCATACCAACGGTTAACCATCACAATAATATTGGTTAAGTCATTCCCTTCAATAGTTGCCAAGATTGGACGCCCTGCTGTTCCTGACGGTTCACCGTCATCGTTAAAGCGTACGTTATGCCCAATTTTCCATGCCCAACATTGGTGAGTGGTCGAGATATCTTTGTTATATTCTAAAAATTCTTTAACTTGCTGTTCATTTTCGACTGGCGCAGCGATGGCCTGAAATCTGCTTTTTTTAATTTCTTCTTCAAATGTAATCTGTGATGCAATCGTAAAAGCCATAAATTAAATAAAGCATAATAAAAATCAAATTATAACGTGAATTTAAAAGAATCAAACCCATAAAAAAGCCCCGAATCTCGGGGCTTTTTTTATTATCTTTCTCGTAATGCTTCTTTGGCTTTATTAAATGGTTTAAGTAAGTAATCCAGTACTGTTTTTTCACCAGTACGAATATCTACTGTTGCCACCATACCCGGCGTAATTCCAAATGCTTTACCTTCTTTATTATAAAGCTTGTCAGAATCAGTGCGGATATAAACACGGTAATAGAATTGGTCTTGTTTAACCTCATCACGAATCGTGTCTGGTGAAATAACCGTAACTTTACCTTTTAAACCACCATAAATTGAGTAATCGTAGGCAGTAATCTTAACCAGAGCTTCTTGTCCCGGACGAATAAAGGCAATGTCACGCGGCAAAATACGCGCTTCAATCAGCAGTTGCTCATCGATTGGTACAATCGTCATCAGTTTACCGTTTTGTGGAATAACACCACCATGCGTAGTCACCGCAATTTCTTTTACAACCCCTCGTACCGGCGCTCTAAACACTGCACGATCTAAACTGTCACTACGGCCCAGTACGATTTGTTGCTGTGTTTTACTATCAGTCGTAGCTTTAGATAGCTCTTCACGTGCTTTCACATAATACTGGTTCTGCGCATCATTCATTTTGTTTTGCAGATCATTTGCTTCACGGCGTAGACGTAAAACCTCGACCTCACTTGCTGCACCTTTTGCAACTAACGGCTCTGTCATTGCCAGTTCTTGTTGCACCAGTTGTAAAGCCTGTCTTAAACCTGCAAGCGTTTGCTCAAGATCAGCGCGACGCGAGCGGTATAGCGCTGTTTCTTCTTGTACAAGCTTTGGTTCTTTCATCACAATTTCAGGGAAAACCAAAGGTGTACCATTTACTTCCGCACGCAAACGCGCTGCTGTCGCTTGAGCAGAGATCAGTAAAGATCTTGATTCACCGACATTTGACGCAAAACGGGTTGGATCAAGCTGCGCAAGAATTTGTCCTTTTTGAACAATGTCGCCTTCTTGTACATTCAGCTTGGTTAAAATACCACCTTCTAAAGACTGGATGACCTGTTCTTTAGATGATGGAATCACTTTACCCGTACCGGTAGAAACTTCTTCAAGTTTAAATACCCATGCCCAGATAAAGAAAATAACTAAACCGATTCCCACAATCCAGATTACTAAACTGGCACGTGGTAATGGTGGCTCACTATAAGAGACATTCATTGAACGGGTGAGTTCTTGTTGTTGTTCGCTCATGAATTACCCCCTTGGCTCACTTGTTTTTGTTGGGCTGTTGATTGATTAAGGACCTGATCTCTTGGACCATCCATCACGATTTTGCCTTCGTTAACGACAATAATACGGTCCACCAGATCTAAAACAGCTCGGCGGTGGGTCGCAACGACCAAAGTACGATGTGCTAGCCAAACTTTTAAATGATCAATCAGTTGTTTCTCTGCCACATCATCAATCGCTGCTGTCGGTTCATCCAGCAGTAGAATGTTAGGTTGACGAATCAATAGACGTGCCAGTAACAATGCTTGTTTCTGACCACCAGAGAAACCAACACCACCTTCTAAAATCAGATGATCTAGCCCTTCTTTTTTCTCTTGAACAAAAGGTAATGCACCCGTCACCACCAAAGCACGAAGAATATCTTCATCTGTTGCAAGTGGTGCACCTAAAGTGAGGTTTTCACGAATCGTACCGTAGAAAAGATGTGCATTTTGGTTGAGTAGGCCCATATCACGGCGTACATCAGATGGGTCAATTAAAGAAAGATCAAGACCATCTAAGTGCACTGCACCTTGAGTTGGAACTTGCATACCAGATAGAAGCTGAAGCAGTGTCGATTTACCTGCACCATTACGGCCTAAGATTGCAATTTTTTCACCAGCACGAATTTTTAAATGGCGAATGGCCAAACTTGGTTTCGGGTCTTCTTCTCCATATTGGAACAAGACATTTTTTAATTCATAGTCGCCATTTAAAACAGCTTTATGTACCAGATGCGAACGGTCCGCCTGATCGATCGGGCGTTGCATGAGTTCATCAAGACTTTGTTTTGCAACTTTCGCTTGCTGTAAACGACCTAACACACCTGTAATTTGTGCAACCGGGCCTAACATACGTGAAGATAAAATTGAACACGCAACTAAAGCACCCGTAGTCATTTCACCGTCCATCACGGCAAAACATCCCACTAACACCACAATTGCATAGGTCAAGCCTTGAAGCATTTGAGTCCATGCCATTAAGGTCCCAACAATTTTACGCTGTCTCATCCCGATATCGGCGGAAACTTCGTTCATGTGGTTCCACTGGTTTTGGAAACGAGACTCAGCACGTAATAGTTTGATATCTTCAATACCTTGTACCGCTTCAACAAGAATCGCGTTACGGATTGAGGATTCTCTCATACCTTCTTGTGCGAGTTGCGCTAGTTTCTTCTGCGCCAGAATACCCGGCAAAAGCATAAGAGGCACAACCAGCAACATCACCCAAAACAGTTTTCCACCAATAATGGCAAAGATTATTAGGAACAGGAAAAAGAATGGGAAATCGGCAATTGCACTAATGGTGGTTGATGTCACCAATTCACGAACCCCTTCGAGTTCACGAATCTGGGAAATAAAACTACCGGTAGATTTTGAACGGTCTTTATTTTTGATGCGTAAGGCATGACCAAATACACGATCAGAAACACGTAAGTCAGCACGTTTACCAATAATATCGGACAAATACACTCGCGATATACGTAAGGTAAACTCAAAAAGAGCTGCAATCAGTACACCACCTGCCAGTACCCATAAAGTCGGAATAGACTGTGAAGGTACAACGCGGTCATACACTTGCATTGAGAAAATAATGGTTGCCAGTGCCAACACATTGGCAATGAGTGAGGCAAACATAATATCAACGTAGCGTTTCCAGTCTCTTAGAACGATTGACCAGAACCAGCTCGCTTCATATGGCTTGATATATTCATCAATACGCGCATCGGGAATAGAGGTTTCAGGGCGCAGAATATAGACATTCTTAATTGTAGTTTTTAAGACATCTAAGCTTAAATTTTGAGAAAGGCCATGATCTCCACTAAACTGAATACTGACGTTTCCTTGAGTATCAGCTTTATCAATTACACCGACTTGACCGTCATTGAACTCGACCATGACAGGTAAACGCCATGGGTTGAGCAACTCTAAAGAAAATGGCACTTTACGTAAATTGAGTCCAACTTGACGTGTAATGAGCTGTAAAACATCATCAAGATTTTGATTTTGGTTCCAGTCAAGTTGTAAACGAATTCTTTCTTCTGAAGGCTCAATTCTATAATGTTTAGCAATCGTCAAGACTGCCTGTAACCAGGGCTGGTAGTTTATTTTTGTCATCATGGTTGTACTTCGAACCCCTGAATTGAAATATTATTTAAGTCATAAGCTTGGCGAGAACGTCCTGTTGCTGCAATGTACTGAACAATACTGCTGTAAATATCATAACGTGCAGTTTCGAGTTCTGAATTAGCACTATGAATCGCTTGTTCGGCATTTAATAAATCGACCAATGAACGTGTACCGAGTTTGTACTGTTCTTGATAAAGCTCACGTGTACGAACTGTCGTTGCTTGGCGATTTGCTAAAACCTGCATTTGTCGTTGTTTATTTTCAATTTGCTCACGGCTGGTTCTGATCTGATCGAGAACATCCAGATAAACAGAATTCACTTTAGATTTAGCGGCTTCTTCTGCATAACTCGCCATTTTTACCTGAGAAGAAACTGCTCCACCTTGATAAAACTGACTGGTTGCTTCAAGCATGACCGAACTATACAGACCATCGTCTTCATCATTATTTGGATTTTTGCCATTAATGGCCTGACTCAAAGAACCTTTGACTGCCAAAGTTGGATAACGTGTTAAACGGGTCTGCTCTTTTTGCGCTTTAGCGACTTCAATACCCGCTTGAGCTGCGATCATTTTTGGAATGGTATTAAACTGAGGCTCACCATATAAATCAGATACTTTCACCAAATCATCTGAAATAATCCATCCCGTTCGAGAAACATCGCCACCCAATAATGTTCTTAAATGCTGCTGATATTGACGTAACAATGATTGCTGAGCAATCAGACCAGACTGAGCAGCTTGCAAATAAGATTGGGCTTGAATTGGATCGGCTTGGCTACTAATACCGGCATTTGCACGTAAATTAGCGATTTCCTGAATTCGCTGAATACCTGCAATTTGCTGTTCGGCAATTTTATTTAACTGAAGATAGCGCTGAATATTGATAATCGACTGTGCAACATCAAGTGCAATATCATCAATGCTGACCAGAACATTGGCCTGCTCGACTTGCAGCTTAGCCTTCTCAACCGATACACCTGATTTCACTTTACCAAAATCATAGAGCATTTGAGTTGCATTTAAAGTCAATAACTGCCGACCACGCTCACCACTGCTCAAGTCACCTGTGGTAATACCACCTGAAATTTGAGGGTAATAACCCGCCTTTGCAACATCAATACCGGCGTTTTGGCCAGCTAAAGTTGAAATGGCTTGGGAAATATCAGGGTTACGCTGGATTGCGATTCTCACCGCTTCCTGCAACGTCATTTTCCTTGATGGCAGAGTTGAATAAGATGAAGCTGCTCGATCATTGAGTTGAACAGTCGGAAACTCCTGAACTCTAGAACGATCTAGCTTAAAATTACTCAGCTCTTGCATTTTAGCAACTTTAAATTCATCACTACTTTTAGGGGTAAAAAGCTGCGATAAGTTGTTTTTCAATGTGTGATATTGCTCACTTGGTTTAGCGGCATATATCACCATAGGTACATGCAATGTAGTTAAAAGCATCAACCCTTTCAGGAAAGCCGGCTTTTTACATGTCCTTTTTACTCTTCTCTGGTTATATCCAATCATGCTTGTCTTGTTGATCTTGTTTGTTATCGTTTAAAAGCTTCTACATTCTACATATTTTTTTGCATAAAGAAGCATAAATGAAGGAATAATTCACACATTATTTTTTCATCAATTGTTTGGGATAATTTATTGTTTTTTAAATATAAATATAAAAAAACTAAAAAGAGGCACTGACCTCTTTTTAGCCAAACAGATTAACTTTTTTATTTAAACTGTAAAATCGTCACCTAAGTAGACTTTACGTACCTGTTCGTTATCCAGAATTTCTTGTGGCGTGCCTTCGGCAATTACAGCCCCTTCACTCACAATATATGCACGTTCACAAATTGCTAGAGTTTCACGTACGTTATGGTCAGTAATGAGTACACCAATACCACGATCTTTTAAGGTCTGGATAATATCTTTAATATCACCAACCGAAATTGGATCGACACCGGCAAATGGTTCATCAAGTAACATAAATTTAGGATCAGCAGCCAATGCACGTGCAATTTCAGCACGACGGCGCTCACCACCAGACACACTCATGCCCAATGAATCTTTAATATGACTGATTTTAAAGTCATTCAATAATTCAGTAAGACGTTGCTGGCGCTGTTGCTTATTTAAGTCTTTGCGTGTTTCTAAAATAGACATAATATTTTCAGCAATTGTTAGCTTTCTAAAAATAGAAGCTTCTTGCGGGAGATATCCAATCCCTTTACGTGCCCGTTCATGCATCGCCAAATCAGACATATCAAGATCATCAAGGTGAATTTCACCTTTATCCATACGCACGAGTCCAACAACCATATAGAAACTTGTTGTTTTTCCTGCACCGTTAGGGCCTAGCAAACCAACAATCTGTCCACTTTGCATACTAAAAGATACGTCTTTGACGACCCAACGTTTACTATAGTTTTTTGCTAAGTGCTTAATACACAAAGTTTGGGGTTGTTGAAGAGCTTGTTGCATTAGTCACGCGCTCCTGGGAAACTTTTTGAAGTTGATGGCGGAATAATAATCTGAACACGGTTAGATGATGAGCCTTGTGCTTCAACATCGCCTTTATTCATACTATATTTCAGTGAGTTACCACGAATACTTGAACCATCTTGATATAGATATGCACCGCCAGTCAAAGTAATAATGCCTGTATCTGCATTATAAACAATGGTTTGACCCTCGCCTCGTGCAACGCCTTTGTCTGCACTAATTTGCTGTTGGAATTTAGACGGTCTACCTTTGGCAGTAATCGTTTGAATTTCACGCTTAGAGTTTAGAGTAGCCACAATTGAGTCGGCTTGAAGCTTCATCGTACCTTGCTCAATCACGACATTACCCGTATAAGTCGTTAAACCCGTTTTCTCATTATAAGTTGCACGGTCTGCCACTAACGAAATTTGTTGATTACGGTCAGACGGTAAAGCAAAAGTCGAAGCAGATGATAAAGCAACGAATGTAATTACCGCAGCTTGTTTTAGGAAAGCTGAAGAACGTTTTAAATTAAGACTTTGGTGCATACTTTCCTCGAATATTAAAAAATTCGTACTGACCATTATTCAAATTGGCTTTTAGTCCTTTGCTGACAAAATCGCCTTGCGGAGATTGAACAACGACCTGATGATTCGTTTCAATTTCTCTGGTTTTTGGATAGCCAGTTAACTCATCAGTATGGAATTCAATCTTTCCTTGTGGCGCAAGTTTAGTAGCGACCACATTGCCCGATAATATAACTTTACGGTTATCATCGTAGCCATTTGCCTGTTTTGCAAAGAACGTTGCATCAACTTTGCCATCTTTATACATCGAGGCATTGAGTTGATCCAACTTTGATGTTTTTTGTTGCATATCCTGTTCAAGCTGACGAACTTCAGCACGAATATACAAATTGCCTTGATCATCAGTTTGAGTCAAATGGACGCCCTGCGCTGAATATGTCATATTCTTCGCAGAACCAATGTCTAGTTTTTTTGCCTTGCCACTATAGTAGTAATAACCACCACTTATAGCAGCAACTACTACAGCAACAATTGATAAAACTCTGGTATCCATGAGCAGGAATAGCCTACCTTTTTAAGTAATCTTATTATTAATGCGGTACTGCAAGATATTTTTCAAGAAGTTCTTGGTAAATGCCTTTTGCGATCAGCAACATATCACAGACCTCACGTACAGCACCACGCCCGCCCATCGATTGCGTAACCAAATGCGCACGGCGACGTACTTCTTCATGACCATTTGGCACAGTAACACTCATACCTGCAATCGCAAAAGCAGATAAATCAGGCCAATCATCGCCCATATACAAGCAATCAGACGGCAAAATATTAAACTGTGCACATGCTTCACGCAGCGCAGAACCTTTGTCTTCACGCCCTTGAAAGACTAGATCTACACCTAAGTCAGACATGCGTTTTTCAACAATATTACTTTTTCGGCCTGTAATAATGATGACTTTCATGTTCGCTTGCTGCACAAGCTTCATGCCTAAACCATCACGAATATCGAATGATTTAATTTCATCGCCACTATTGGTTAACGTTACAAAACCATCACTCAAAATACCATCAACATCCAGAACCAATGCCTGTAAATGACGTGCTTGTTCTAACAATGCATAAGATGCCATTGATTAATTTACCCCTGCCTGAATAAGGTCATGCATACTAATTACACCAATCACTTTATTTTGGTCATCGACCACCACAAACTGACTAATTTTTTTCAGGTTAAGCTGTTGTAGAGCTTCTACCGCACGTGCTTCTTGAGAAATAGTTGACGGTTTCTTTGTCATCACTTCAGAAACAGGCAAAGTCACATCGAAACCTTGCTGTTTATCAATTAAACGGCGCAAGTCACCATCGGTGAAAATACCAAGTAAATGGTCTTGGTCATCTACAATCGTGGTCAAGCCTAAACGTTTATTAGAGATTTCATAAAGTACTTGATTCATTGGCGTATCTGGTGAAACTTTTGGCAGTTCATCGCCTGTATGCATGAGGTGTTTTACATGTAAAAGTAAGCGTTTACCCAACGCACCTGCCGGATGCGAACGAGCAAAATCATCTGCAGTAAAACCACGTGCCTCAAGTAAAGCGACAGCCAGTGCATCACCCAAAACTAAAGTTGCTGTCGTACTCGACGTAGGCGCCAAACCTAATGGGCAAGCTTCGTCAGACTCGCCTAAAGTTAAAGCGATGTCGGCATTTTGCGGCATTGGACCTTTATCATCACGGCTAATGGTAATAAGCGGCACGCCAAGATGTTTGATTAACGGCATCAACATCATGATTTCATCACTTTTTCCAGAATTGGAAATCGCAATTAAAACATCTCCACGAACCAGCATTCCCAAATCGCCATGCCCAGCTTCGCCCGGATGCATAAAGAAAGAAGGTGTACCAGTTGAGGCGAAAGTTGCAGCCATTTTACGGCCAATATGCCCTGACTTACCCATGCCAGTAATCACAACACGACCTTTACACTGTAACAATATTTCACAAGCTCGATTAAAACTGTCACCAATTTGTGTTGCTAACACGTCTAAGGCTTGTTGCTCAATACGCAATGTTGCTAATGCGCTGCTTTGGAAATCTGTAGGATTGGGCATACGAGTTTGACTCAAAATAATTGATCTGATCTCTTGTGAAGATCGGTGATTTTAATCAAAAGATTTGGGGGCATTCTAACATAACTCAATCACCTACACGTTTTTAAATGTATAAGATTTCACAAGCTTATAAAATTCTTGCATAAAACTTTGTGAAAAATGATGCATCAGTTATGATGTAACACTGTTTTTGTTGAGTGTTTGAAAACCCTTATGCAACCGTTTGTTTTATATAACTCTGAGCAACGAAAAAAAGTTGAATTTGTACCTCGCAAAGAAGGTCACATCGATATGTACGTCTGCGGTATGACCGTTTACGACTACTGTCATATCGGGCATGCTCGAGTTATGGTTGCATTTGACTACATTATTCGTTTCTTACGTAGTCAAGGCTGGAAAGTTCGCTATATTCGCAACATTACCGACATTGACGACAAAATCATTAAACGTGCGAATGAGAATGGTGAAACAATCCAACAACTCACCACTCGTTTTATCGATGCAATGAATGAAGATGCAGCGAACTTAGGCTGTTTGGCACCAGATGAAGCACCTAAAGCGACTGAATATATCGATCAGATGCAAAATATGATTGGCAATCTGGTCAACAAAGGCTCTGCTTACCCTGCTTCAAACGGCGATGTTTATTTTGAAGTGACCAAATTTGAAAAATATGGTCGCCTCTCTGGCCGTAAGCTTGATGATATGCAAGCTGGCGCAAGTGAGCGTGTTGATGTAGAAGTTGAAAAGAAACATCCTTTTGACTTTGTACTTTGGAAACATGCGAAAGAAAATGAACCGTCTTGGGCATCCCCTTGGGGTAATGGCCGTCCGGGTTGGCACATTGAATGTTCCGCAATGTCGACTTGCTGCTTAGGCAATCACTTTGACATTCATGGTGGCGGTTCAGATTTAATGTTCCCTCACCATGAAAATGAAATTGCGCAAAGTGAAGCTTCGACTGGTGAGCAATATGTAAACTACTGGATGCATGTTGGCTTCATTAACGTTGATGGTGAAAAGATGTCTAAGTCTTTAGGCAACTTCTTTACGATTCGCGACGTGATGGAGAAATTCCACCCTGAAGTGATCCGCTACTTTATTGTGTCTTCACACTATCGTAGTCCTGTGAACTTCTCTGATGTGGCACTCAAAGAAGCAAAAACTTCTTTAACTCGCTTCTATCATTCATTTAAAGCTTATCAACAAGTGTATGGTCAAACGACAACTGAATCGCTTGATCAAAGCTTTATTGAACGCTTTAACAATGCGATGTGTGACGATTTCAATACTGCTGAAGCAATGGCGGTATTGTTTGAACTGAACAAAGAGTTAAACCGTGCTGTAAAAGAAGAGCAAGCTGACCAAGCGACTATTCTTTATTCGACGTTACGTCACCTCACCAACATTTTAGGTTTGGTACAACACAATGTAGATGATTTCTTAAAATCAGATATCGGACAAGAAGCGCTTGCTTTGTCTGATGCTGAAATTGAAGACTTTATTCAACAACGTGTGGATGCTAAAAAAGCAAAAGACTTTGCTAAAGCAGATGGTATTCGCCAGTCTTTGCTTGACCAAGGTGTTGTGCTTGAAGATACTCGTCAAGGTACAGTTTGGCGTCGTGCTGATTAAATGTTCAATTAAATCACAAGAGTGTTGACACTTTAGTGAAACACTCTATAATGTGCTCACATTGCGGGAATAGCTCAGTTGGTAGAGCATAACCTTGCCAAGGTTGGGGTCGCGAGTTCGAGTCTCGTTTCCCGCTCCAAAATTCAAAAACCACTTAATTCGAAAGAATTAGGTGGTTTTTTTATTGTCTAACACTTAATTAATATTCAAAGATAATAACAATCGTCGAGACGTAACAATTAAAAAAGGGCTTTTACACCCCGTTCAAGCTTCTACCTGATTTGTTTTACTACTCGAATAAATAAAATATAGCGCGATGCCTAAACAGATGAGCGCTGCTAATCGATAAATTGAAAAAGGTAGGACTTCATTACCAAACCAGCCAAAGTTATCAATCAGTATGCTCATTAAGAGCTGACCAAAAATAACTGCAACTGTTGCAACTGCTGCTCCAATTCTTTGTACGGCTAAAACCATAATTACAATATATGGCACACCACACATTGCACCTAATAATTGCCATTTGGGTACGTCTAATAAAGTTAAGCTTTGCTTCGGTTCAAAATAAAAAATAAGTAATGCTGTAATTAAAGCACCTACAGAGAAAGTTAGAAATGCGCTCTTAAATACACCAACTTTACTTCCAAGTTGACCATTAATTGCAGCTTGAACACTCAATAAAGCACCACCAATTACAGCTAATAAAATCATTAAAATAGTCATGTTACCCTCTTATGCAGTCGCTACAAGTGAAAGTGCTATCACAATAAAGACAAGAGCAATAACGCGCTTGCAATCAACTTTTCTACGCGGCGTACCCAGCAGGCCATAATGGTCAATAATAAGACTCTTAAAAACTTGCCCCGCCAAAATACCAATCATTGTCATGGCGATCCCGATAATAGGTGCCGTAATAGTGAGAATAATCACATAGATAGGTCCTAATACACCGCCTAATAATTGCCATGATGGAATACTAAAAAATGAGGGGCTATTGCGTGGACTAAAAAATAACATCAATAAAAAAGTAAGGGCTGCCCCTACTCCAAAAATACTGAAAGTTGCCCACAACTCACCCACTTCCTTTCCCAATGGACCTAAAAGCCCAGCTTCAACGGACAACCCCATCCCGCCTAAAATTGTTAGGAGCAGTAATATAATTTGCATCTACATTGCCTCAACTTATCTAGGCAACGAATACTAGAGTAGTCAATTCAATGAAAAAACAGCATAATTCACGAATCACTTTTGCAGAAATTGCACAGATGAATTTAGCAAATTCGATAGATATTCGTACTCTTCGCTTTTTTATAAGTGTATATAACGCTCAAAACTTTTCTATTGTGGCTCGTAAAGAAGATGTATCTGCCTCAATGATTTCTCGCACAATACAACAATTAGAAGATGCGTTAGGCCAGCAGCTTTTTTATCGGAATACTCGGGCAATTACCCCTACAGAATCAGGTAAATTGTTTTTTGAATATGCCAAAAAAATTACTGAACAATTTGATGAAGCACAAAAGGCTTTGCAAGATAAAACCATTGAACCATCAGGCTTAGTTAGAATTAATGCGCCTGTCTTTTTTGGTCAACGTCATATTGCCCCGTGGCTGACTGGACTATCGGAGCTTTACCCAAAACTTCAAATAGAATTAATTCAAACTGATGAATTTATAGATCCTTTACGTGAAAGCACTGACTTAATATTTCGTATTGGAACCTTAACAGACTCTTCTTTTCACGCACGTATTTTTGGAACACAGAAATATCATTTAGCTGCCTCACCCAAATACTTATCTAAGTACGGGACACTCAAAGATCCTAAAGAATTACATGACCACAAATGCCTAGTTTATAAAGGTTTTGAAGGCCCTAACCGCTGGTTAGTAAAAGAAACCAATGGGGAATGGATACACTACCCGATTAATCCGCTGCTCTCTTCAAATAATGCTGAAAGTTTAATGACAGCGGCACTCAATGGAATGGGTATTGTTTTATTTCCAGATTGGTTAATTGGTGAAGCACTTAAAAACGGCGAATTAATAAAACTATTACCTGATTACGAGACTTCTATTAAACCTCAGCCACAACATATTGCAGCAATTTATCCCAATGTTCGTCATCCCCCATTAAATATTAGAGTAATTATTGACTATTTTGCAGAAGTTTATGGTTCACTACCGTATTGGCAAGAATAATATTGAAGGAAATTACACCAGCAAGTTCCTATCTCCTTTCCCGCTCCAAAATTCAAAGACCACTTAATTCGAAAGGATTAAGTGGTTTTTTTATTGTCTATAGGTCAATTCAAAATTCGCATTAAAAAGCGCTTTATATTTCCATTGCAGTACCATGAAATTTGGAGTGTTATTATGCAAAAGCCGGTTAAGCGCGGAAACGCGTGGCGCATCACTGTCTGTTATTTAGGTAAACTTATACAGCTACTCGAGACACTGTGAGTGAGTGTGAACAATGGGCCGCAAAAAAATTATTAGAATTACAATCTCAACAGGCTAACCCTGAGTCTGAAAAAATCCATATCTCCTTCTATGCCCTTTTTGAACAGTACTATCAAGAAGAAGGCAGAAAAATGAAGAGTGCCCGCTTAATTGTTCAAATACTTAAATGCCTAAAGAATAATGAAAATATAATTAATATTTTATGATTAAACCCATCATTAAGTTTTTATTGATATTGAAATTAAAAATTGGCTTAAAATTAAAGATTAGCTTAAAAGTATATTATCGCAAAGTCTCCCCCATTGAGGAGACTTTCTAAGTATTAAATGAATTAAGGATGAATTTTTTTCAATCCATCTTCTACAGCAAATTTAGCTTCCTCCCACTGTAAACGTGAACTGCCTTTAACTTGTTCCCATTTAGTTTTCAATTTAGATTCAACCTCGGAAAAATTAATTTCTGCATTATTATGTACACGATTTTCATAACCTAAACGATAAGCAGCCTGATAATCACGATCATATTCTAAATTCTTGTCTTCAGTATAATATGGCATTTTTTTATAGTTTTCTCGCCAATAATTATCTTCTTCTTGCCAGTCATTACCATCATCTTTTTGGCTATTTGTTTGAGCTATATCATTACCTGCTATTGCCCCTACCACACCACCAATAATCCCCCCAACAACAGCACCTGGAGGGCCGCCAACAACACCAAATGCAGCACCTACCGCCGCTCCTCCCAAGGTTCCTGCACCTGTAGCAACCAAATTCTCTCCCCCTTCATTCATATCGGGTACATGATTGTTATTAGTCGGTGGAGAGTTTAAATCTGGACGAGCATTATCAATTGTGGATGAAATGTCTTGTAATGGTTTGCTATTTGATACATTACCATTAGAAGATGGCTCTTTTTGAGTCGTATAATTACCATCTGAATTTGAGTGTTTTGTATTTACCATTTTCTTACTCCCTATATTTTAAAATCTAGTGTCTTTCAAAAGAGCTAGAATATTAAAAGAACTTTTGAAATATGCTTGATAATTATTATTATAATTCACCTTTAGGTTATTTATGTTTCATAAATACCCCTATTAAGTAAAGAGATGTTATTAATTAAAGAAATTATTTCTCATCAATAAAAATTCTTATTTAAATAATCTTCATAATTATATCACCCTTTATCCCATAATTATTATATTTCGCTAGATTAAACATCACCCATAACATTCTAGTTTTAAACTACCCTACAGGAAATTATGATTTTATGTATATGCAATTTAAAAAAGCCTAGTTAATTAATACTAGGCTTTTTAAAAGTATTTTTAAAAGATAATAATTATATATTATTTCATATTTTTAAATATATCTTCAGCTGCTTTTAGGTGTTTCGCAACAGCATCACGTGTTTGTACGAGCATATTTTTTAATTCAGAACTTTTCGTGTTTGGTATTAACTGCTTATCAATTATCGTCAAAACTTTACGGTGAACTTTAACTTGACTCATCATATAATTTTTATCAGTATCTGATGTTATTTGATTAAGCTTACTAACAATTTTATCACTATCATTTTGCAATGATTTACTAAGATTACTGGTTTGTGAAATCAACTGTAATCGACTTGCCAACGCTTGTGCATTTTTTTCATTGGCTGAATGTTCTTTAATCATCATTTCAGCATATTTCTTAGCTTCATCCATTTTTAGTTTTGGCAACGCAGTTTTTGCCTGCTTAATTTCACCATTATTAGCTGTACTTAATATCTTCAAAATTTGACTATCAGTCAAATTTTCATGGTTTTCATTTAATATTTTAGATTGATTCTTCCCATCATTTATAGTTTGTTGATTCGCTGCCATAATCTCAAATGCACTGAAGCTTAAAACACCACTAATTGCGATACAGCTAATAATTTTCTTCGTTAAAATAGCTTTCATACCAATATCCTTTAACTTAATTCATGAGTATTTCTACCTATGGGTAGTTTTTTCACATTTCCAATCTATATCCCAACTTGTAAATTCAAGATTGGGGTTATTTATTCTTTATTTCAATCAATCATATTTATACCGCTCGTTGAATATTCTTCGCAAAGGGTTAATAGCTTATTTAAAGTAGATGATATAAATTTAATAATGAATCATACATCTGTATCCAATCTTATTAATGTAAATATAAAATATATATAATTTTAAAAAACATTAACTTAAAAACAATTTTTATTTTTTATTTTTACGAAAATAACAATAAAGCTCGTTATATTAACTTATAGATACTAAAGCTAGAATTAAATATATTTAAAAAAAATTTAAACCAATTTAACTTATTCGCCCATCTATAAAAAAGCGTTCTCCTAAAGTCTTTAATTCACACACTGCACACACAAACAGTGACATGCACTTTTATAGATATCGTATGAGCTATGCATCCTGAAAGTAGAATACACAGCGAAATCAGAACCTTCATAGTGAAACGCGGTTAGCGATCCAACCATAAAAGAATTGCTCTTAGGTAGGATTTCGCTCACAAATTTCGATGTAACGTTGGCCTTGCATGATATTAAGAACTCGAACTAAAACCTTCTCTCCTTCTTTACCGCGCTTAGCCAGTGTTAACGAGAAGAAATTAACCTCGAATCAACACTTTTAACTGCAGAAGAGTATGAATTTGCCAATTTCTTAATCTCACATAGCTAAATAATTTACCCCTAACTTATACACAACAAAAAGCCCTCTGAAATTCCGAGGGCTTTTTATAACTAAGAGGTAAGTAAGAAATAAAGTTCTATCTTCCAACCTAAGCTAGCCATTTCCCCCTAACACTCAAATATTTTTAGCCAAGTCTTTTGCCAAACATTGTTCATGCCAAGTGGTTTGAAAATTCTCGACAGCTTTTGATTTGATGAGAGGGTCTTCAAATAGCTTTGAAGAATATGCAGATTTGATAAGCTCTTGATAAAGTTTTTTGGCTTGTTGCTCTTCAAGATGATTGGCGATGTCATGTAACTCTTTAGCTGGCACTTCATGTTGTCTCGCATCCATCACGCCACTTGCTGCTTTCTTCACAGTTTCACAGTAATGAAGTTCCATTGCTTCGGATGCTGCATAACATTGAATTGAAATTGCGCTTATAAAGAGGAATATAAATCTCATAATCTCACCTTAATTTGACGCGCAAGGTTATCAACTAATCAGCCTAAATTTAAGTTAAAAAAGGTTATTTTTGTTTTCTCTTATTTTATTTCACCTTTTGCACTTGAGTGTCAGAAGCGTTTAGCACTTCTCCATCTGCTGAGACGGGTGCCATAAATGGAATTTGCTGACCTGTATTTTTATCAATTAACAGAGAGTGGCGCTCACCACTTTCAAATAGGTTCTGTTCTCCCCATTGTCGTAAAGCTACAACCACAGGAAACAAGCTCTCTCCTTTAGCTGTCAACACATACTCTTGATAGGCCGTGCCATCCGAAGCATCTTGCATTTCGAGAACACCTGCATCCACCAACTTTTTCAGCCGGTCAGAAAGTATATTTCGCGCAACGCCCAAGCTGCGCTGGAAATCTCCAAAACGGCGCATTCCATCAAAAGCATCCCGCACAATAAGCAGTGACCACCGATCTCCAATGAGATTGACGCAGCGCGCAACAGGACAAGGCTCGTCTTTTAACAATGTTGAGTTTGCCATCAGATTTCCCTACAAATTATCCGAAACAAGTTACCTAGTTGCATTTTAAAACTAGCAGGTCTAATATTCAACTAGTTGCATTTTAAAACTAGATTAAGTGGATTTAGGCCATGAAAGCTTCTCTTGCATCTTCTACTTCACACGCCAAAAGTGATAAACCGCTTTCAAGCATGCCTCGCGGAGTAATTTTGCTGTTTGCTATTGCAAGTGGTGCAAGCGTAGCAAATGTTTACTATGCACAGCCTTTGCTCGACATATTGGCTAGAGACTTTAATGTTAGTCATGCCGCCATTGGCGGTGTAGTTACAGCCACTCAAATAGGGTGCGCCCTAGCTTTGGTGTTTTTAGTGCCATTGGGTGATCTTGTAAATCGGCGTCGATTAATGGCTATGCAGTTACTGGCTTTAATATCTGCATTGCTAATAGTTGCCTTTGCTCACTCTACAATTGTTCTCTTAATGGGAATGCTTGCCGTGGGTTTACTCGGCACAGCCATGACACAAGGACTTATTGCCTATGCTGCAAGTGCTGCTGCTCCACATGAGCAAGGACATGTAGTCGGTACTGCACAAAGTGGTGTGTTCATTGGCTTACTGCTTGCTCGTGTATTTTCAGGTGGAATTAGTGATGTGACGGGTTGGCGCGGCGTTTACTTTTGCGCCGCCATTATCATGCTCATGATTGCATTGCCACTTTGGAAACGACTCCCTCATTTAAATGTTCAGCCTGTTAGCATGCGCTACCCGCAACTTCTGGCATCCATGTTCAAACTGCTGCGCCAAGAAAAAGTACTCCAAATGCGCGGAGTTTTAGCTTTACTCATGTTCGCGACCTTCAATATTTTCTGGAGTGCGTTGGTATTACCGTTGAGTGCGCCACCATATAACTTCTCGCATACTGTAATTGGGTCTTTTGGACTCGTCGGGGTTGTCGGCGCTCTGGCTGCCGCACGTGCGGGTTACTGGGCCGATCGTGGATATGCTCAGCGTACAAGCGTGGCAGCACTTGTAATATTACTGCTCGCTTGGGGCCCACTTTCACTTATGGGTTACTCGCTTTGGGCACTAGTAATAGGTATCGTATTGCTAGACTTAGGTGGACAGGCTCTACATGTGACTAACCAGAGTATGATTTTTCGTACTCGTCCAGAAGCGCATAGCCGGCTTGTCGGGCTATACATGCTCTTTTATGCAGTCGGTAGTGGTTTGGGTGCAATCAGTACTACAGCCACTTACGCCTATGCTGGATGGTTTGGCGTATGTGCCTTAGGTGCAAGTGTCAGTTTGTTAGCTCTAGTCTTTTGGTGGATGACACGACGTATTGTGCCTCACGTTAGAACTAAACAATAAAAATATATAAATAGAATAAGACTGGATCTGACAAAGGTTCTTTAAGTTCTAGCAGATGCATTAAAATTGAGGAGGTTTAAGTCCAATACAAAAATTAAAAAAGCCCTCAAAGTGAGAGCTTTTAGTGAAACAACTTTTACATTTAATATGGCAGTTAAACTTCAGTTGGGCTAATTTCTGTCGTTAATCTTTGCAAATCATGACCCGACGGTGCTTGGTAAACGCGTAAACCAAATTCAGGAAGAATCGCAATTAAGTGATCGAAAATATCTGACTGAATTGCTTCATAAGAAACCCATGCAATGGTATTGGTAAATGCATAGACTTCTAAAGGTAAACCTTGGCTGGTCGGTTGTAACTGGCGAACCATAATCGTTTGGTTTTGAGCAATGCCCTTGTGCTGGCGCAAGTAAAATTCAACATAGGCTCTAAATGTACCAATGTTGGTTAAACGGCGCTTGTTATAACGAGATTGATTGCTTAATTGCTTATTAAATTCTTCAATTTCAGATTGTTTCGCATCAAGATATTGGTCTAATAATAAAAACTCTTTTAATTTTTGCTGCTCGTCATCAGTCATGAAATGTACACTGCTTTGATCAAGAAAGAGTGAACGCTTCATACGGCGACAACCCGAATTGCTCATGCCTCGCCAGTTTTTAAAAGTATCGGTAACGAGTTTATTGGTTGGAATAGTGGTATAGGTTTTATCAAAATTTTGAACAGTCACTGTATGCAATGAAATATCAATTACATCACCATCAGCATTTAGAGATGGCATTTCAATCCAGTCGCCAATACGCACCATGTCATAAGAAGCGATTTGGACACTCGCGACTAATGACAAAATAGTGTTTTGGAAAACCAGCATTAATACTGCTGCCATCGCCCCGAAGCCTGCAAGTAAAGTGAACACATCCTTTTTAAGGAATGTTCCCAAAATCATGAGACCACAAACCACAAATAAAATGAGTTTAACCAGCTGTAAATAACCCTTAATTGGCTTATTTCTAGATTTTGGGTTACGTTGATAAATAAGGTTAAAGATATTTAATATTTCACTGACCGTAAGCGCCAAAGTTAGGAAAATAAATGCTTGTGCAGCCATCTCTACAAAAGTAATAAACTTTGGAGATAGATGAGGAACCGTTGCAATACCATTCATAATCACAACAGCAGGAACAATATTTGCAAATTTCTGTATAACGCTATGCTGAGCAAAAATAGACTGATTTGGTGATTTGAGCTTTGTAACTAAATGACGAACGCCCCGAACAATAATGCGTTTGGCAATAAAATTTGCAATTGCAGCAAATAAAATCAAAATAGTGAGTGAAACAAACATCTCTAGCCAAGGATATTGGCTTAACTCACCCCGAATATCACGAAAAAAATTTAAAAAATCCAAACCTATACACCTTAACACTTTATTTTCACTAATTTTAAGGGCTAAGGCATTTGATCATAAGGTTTGTTTACATATGTAGTCATAAATACAACAACTAAGTTATATACCCTGCTTAAATTTAATTTTGATCTATTAATTTTAAAGCTTCTTAAGTTTATGGTTCAGTCCGATTATATAAAGTAGATCGAACCTATTTGTTCCTTTAGAATAATACGTTAAACAAGTAGCTTTGGTTTGAATGAGTGAAATTTTCCGATTTTTTAACTTTTATTGGAATGGTCTGGTTCAGCTTATTCTTTCTCTATATCGCTTGGGTCTTTTTTCTTAAAAGTCTGGTTCATAAATTTTTAATTTATAGACGAGGAATAATGACTTCTGCTGAGGTCGTATATTTTCAGGACTCATTAGCTAAGGTGCAATATCGCCCTTTATGTTATATCAAATTGAAATTCCAAACTGAGCAAGGCCAAATCATGACTGAAAATCTAAAGGTGCTTGTTGCTAAACAAAATCATCATAAATATAAAGTCGGTAGCATTATCAATATTAAATATGACCCTAAAAATTTAATGAACATTTCAATATTGGGCGAGGTCATGCTTTAAGTCATTAGAGATTATTTAAAAAATACGATAATCCCTGCGGTGCACGTCCATTTAAGCGGCTACTCGTTGTTACTCGCACCAGATTACTCCAAGTAATATTGCAACAATGCTTGAGCAATTTTTTGATTAAAGACACATCTTCATGACATGAAATAGGCTCAAAGCCACCGACCAAAAGGTAGACCTCTGCACTAAAACTTAAATTTGCTCCATGAATATGCGCATGGTCCATCTCATCTTTATAGTGTGCTAAATATTTTTGTCGTTTAGTGATAGAGAGATGACTAAAATCATCGAGCGTTACAGTGCCGCAAATGGCATCTGTCGGTTGATGCTGGATTTGATAGCGCAGCCAATCAGGGCTGACCACGGTGTCTGCATCGGTACAAGCAATCCATGTGACCCCTCTTTCAATTAAATGGCGAATACCTAAGTCTCTTGCTTGCCCAACACATGCATAGTCGCATTCAATCCAATTGATTTGATGGCTTTGTACGATCAAACGCGACTGATCTGTACAGCTATCGAGTACAACAAGCACTTCTACGTCATAACCACCGATGTTATCGATCGCCACCTGAATAGATTGCAGACAGGCAGATAAATAGTACTCTTCGTTATGCGCGGGAATGACGATACCTATTTTCATCTTAGTTTTTCCTGCTGTGCTAAAGAGGAAGTGTTCGCCGTCCATAGATCAATCATAAAATCTGGATCGGTTAAGCTGAGATAGTGATGAAATGGAAAATGTTGCTGAAAAGCTTGATGGACTTGCTCAGCGTTCAACTCAAAATCTTGAATTTCATGACGCCAGTGGCAACACAAAATTTCACCGTCATCATTTAAACTATGTTTTAACTTTTCAATAAACTGATGTAACTCATCCTTCGATAAGTAATAGGCCATCTCACTAATTAAAATCAGATCAAATTTTTGAATTGAGTAGTCTTCGGGTATTTTTCTATTTTCAACAACAACATGCTCCAATTCTTTTAAACGCTCAGAAGCCAAACGAACAGCATTCTCAGAAACATCTATACATACCAATTGCTCAGCTCTTTGCGCTAAATGAAAACTTAAATGTCCGTTTGAACAGCCGACTTCTAGCACTTTTGGATAGCGAGGCTTTGTCAGCAGCGCGAGACAAATTTGTCTTTTCCGTGCTTCATACCAGTGAGCGTCATAGCCCCATGGATCACTGTTATGACGATATAAATCTTCAAAGTACATGCGAGAATGAATCACTCAAATAAACCTCATAAGGCATTAAAAGACGATTAATCGCACTTGGAGATAGCACTGCGGCATTCCCCGTGCTTTCATCTGCTTCTAGTTGGGTTTTAAACTGCAAAATTGCTTGATGTTTTTTAGTTAGCTGTTCTTGTGTTAAGGAATACGCTTTTGCTCGGTGCCAATCAATTCGGAAATCTAAAGGCCTTGCCCAATGCCAAGCCCAGATTAATACGTGTAAACATAGGAGTTGTTTCGTAGTTGCATAGGCTTGTACGGTTTTACCTACTGCTTCATGGTCTGGATGTCCATCAAATTCATAGCTACAAATTAGAATATCGTTGGCTTGCACCATCTGATCTAGACACTGCCAGAGTTGCTCGGTTTGCAAATGAATCTGACCATCTAACAAATTAAGTTCTACATGCTCGGTTGACTCTGCTACGTCTAGACAATTTAAGGCCGCCAAGCTTTCTTGCGGACGAAGAATATTGAGCTGATCTGGAGGATATTTTGTAGAGTTAGGATGGCTTTGTGTGCCGTTACTCACAGCTAAAACCACTATTTTACAATTCAATGTGATCAGTTGCTGCATTAACCCGCCACAGCCAAGCACTTCATCATCAGGATGTGGAGCGACAATCACCACCCTTTTATAACGAAATAACTCAAGATCTAAAGGCGCTAGTGGATCATCTTTAAATGCATTTAACCATTGCTCTTTGGCCGTGCCCTCACCAAAAATAATGCGGTCTTCAACCAAAGGATGTTTTAAAGTTCCCATAGGCTTTGCTCCGACACACAGAGTTCTGCAATTTGCTCATAGTCAAAAGCAGCATGACTTTGTCGTATAAACACAGGCAAATCTGCCATGAGCTGAGCAAATGTTGCATCTTCACAAAAAGGACGCGCGCCCAAAGCTTTCCCGACTCGTTCAATAATGCCCAGACAACATTGCTCTGTTTGGGCACGTAATATGCGTATTTCCCGTTCATGACTTAGCATTGGTTTATGGTCAATTAACTCGGCAACATATTGAAAATAGTGTTTGGTGATTTCTAATTGCTGAGCGACCTCGCCTAAATACAATTTTTTATACGGATTAGGATTTGCCTGACAATTTTCTTGCAAATAACCCGCTAAGCGCACGGCGGCACCATACCAACAGGCCGCAACACCTGCTGCCCCATGCCAAAAACCTGGACGTTTTAAATAACTATTTGGCTGACCTATTGCCGTAACAGGCGTATTTTTAAAAGTTACTTGCGCGGTCTGTGTTGCATGCATGCCTACAGCCTGCCAGTGGCTTAAATCGGTAGTGATTGACGGATGACTTAAGTCGGCAATACAAAGCTGCGCCTGTCCTTGCTGATCTTTATAACTCATTAAAGCTTTTTGGATAAATTCCGCGCCAGAGCACCACGGTTTGATGCCATTACAAAGGTCATTAGTGACTTGCAAAGGCGCTGGCCCGCCATCGGCTGCCCAAACCGCCCAAGTCTTGTTATCTATTTCTTGTTGATAACCCAATTCATTTAAAATGCTTAAGGCATCGCAATGAGATTCAAAAAACTTAGCTAGACTTAAATCAACCCCAGCAATCTGCCCAAAAAGTTGCCAACGTTGATAAGTCTGCCCCGAAGCTGGATGAGGTAAATTTTTCGCTACATTGATTAATTGATAGAGCAAACTAATACGCAGCTTACTTTTAACTTCAGCTGAGGCAGTTTCAAATTCATTCAAGATACTCAATATCGTCATGTTTATAGGTATTTTGATATTCATTGCAAATAATTATTTATAAGACTTAACTCAACCATAACTAAACATTTCTGTTTAAATAAACACGTAAATTGTAATAAAAAGAAAAATAATATTAGTTTTATATCCAATTATTTCATTGTTATCCAAATATTCTTATTAAGTGAACTTATAATCCGATCATGTAAGGTTTATTAAAAACCCAACATTTAAGCGATTATTTAAAGTAATTTAGTTTCTACCGTTTTTCTATTTCCAAAGAAGAGGTCCAAAATGAATACTTTAAATATTAATGATATTAAAAAACATGCTGATGTCATTGCTTCATGTGGCACAAAAGTAGGAACTGTCGATCATCTTGATGGTGAGAACCAACTCAAACTCACCCGAGATGAAAGTGGCCAACATCACCTTATCCCTACTGGATGGATTGGGGAAGTGAAAGAAAACCAAGTCATTCTGAATAAAAATTCAGAAGAAGTTAAAGAGCAATGGCAAGCAATCTAGGCTTGAAGCACGGCGAGTTATTCACCGTGGTCATTTATAATTAAAATATTTCACTATAAAAATAAATGAGTAGGCTTAAATTATTTTAGGCCTAAATGATAAAAATGAAGGCTCCTTTTTATTAAGGAGCCTTTTTTATTGCATAAGCTTCAAAAACACGAAGTGACAATGCTTTTTATCTGAACAAACCATTGAAGGGATATTTTTGTCCCTTAAGCACATGGTGATTAAGTTGACTGAATGCTAAAAATGACCCATTCGCATTAAATAAACAATTATGAATAGGGTGACGGATATGCTCACAGGGAATCATCAGCTTAAAGCAAGAAAAGTACATTTTGATTTTGCGGAGTCATCCGTCTGCTGGATGCCAAATGATCCTCTCTGCTCTCATGTCGCCAATGGCATTAACATGCTCTTGCCGGCTGGTGAGTTTTGGTTTTGCCGTGTGTTTAATAAAACCCTGCCCTTGATTACCGATGAAACACTAAAACAAGAAGTGATTGGATTTGTCCGCCAAGAAGCAGCCCATGCACGTGCCCATGAAAAAGCACAGGACTTCTTACGTGAAAATGGCTACGACATTCAAGAGACACTCAACCGTGCCCATTTTGTTTTTAACATTTTATTGGGTGACAAACCTTTAGGCATGCCTTTTTTAAAAGGTGAAAAGCTAGATGAATATTGGCTACTTTTCCGAGTAGGTGTGATTGCCGCAATTGAGCACTTTACCGGCACCATTGGCCAGTGGACACTCGACAGTAAGACGTGGGACAAAGCCGACCCTGCTATGGCAGATTTGTTCCGTTGGCATTTGGCTGAAGAAGTTGAACATCGCTGTGTTGCTTACGATTTATTTGAGCATCTCTTAACAAATAAATTTGGTTTTTATGTGTCGCGCCAAGTGATTATGGCGGCGGTTTTCCCACTGTTTATTTACTTCCTTGCTGACTTTGCCCGTAGTCTAGGTAAGCAGGATTTAGAGCACGAGGATATTCAAAAACTAATGCGCCGTGGCTACTTCAAAATTATTCGTGAATTTGAAAAAACTGCGACTCGCTCAGACAACTTACCGACCATAAAATATTTATGGAAAGCGACATTAAGATGGGCTTCTCCAAAATTTAATCCGCTTCATGAGGGAGACACCGCGCAAGCTTTAGCTTATATGGCTCGCTCGCCTGCGGTCCAATATTTTGAAGGAATGCATTCTGCAAAATCTGTGTCATTAAGTTAAACATTCTGAAATAAAAGCCCCTGAATTGGGGCTTTTTTTAAGTTTTTATCTGATTAAGCCAAGTTTAAAAAGAAATAATCTAATAACCTTGATCTGTCATCTACACTATTTGTGCCTAAAAGCTGCACCATCGCCCCATCAATCATAAATAAAAACATATAGGCATCTTGGACCGAAGCGGTCGATTTGAGCGTTAAAAGCAGCTTATATATTTCATTAATAAACCAGTTTCTGTAGTCGACCACAATTTTATAGGCAACTGGATAAAGCTTTTCAATTTCAAAAATTGCCTTAAATGGCAAACGGTAAAAACCATCTAAATTGGCATGTAGAAAGTAAATCTCCTTCAGTTTATCGAGCACCATTTGTTCATTGTAGGAATTGAAAATTGAAAATTGAAAGTACTTTTACTTTGAGTGCATCAGTTTGAAAAGTGAGACTCATCTCGATGAGCCGTTCTTTTGAATGGAAGATTTTATAAAACGTAGTTTTAGACACTTGTGCTTCGGCAATAATTCGATCAACACCGATTTTTTGAAACCCATCTTGATTAAATAAGTCTTTTGCTGTGTGAAGCACTCTTAATGCTGTAAAGGAAGATTGTAAATTTGGCATAGATATACCGCTTAAAATAATTTTTTGTTGTATATAAAAGAGATAGAAATGCCGCCACTCTTAAAATGAGTGCTAAAAACAGACATGAATAAGCAGTACCAAAACGGCGTGCTCACCTATCTCGGGTTTTATTGTTGCTATGATTTTTAGTCGTAACGATTCTTAAGGCGTAAAAAACCTAGAGTCGATTAAACCCATTGATAGAGTATTTAAACGGTATGAATAGAGGGAGTTTGGCAAAGGCCAATAAAGAAGAAATAGTACGCATGAGCGGACTCCTTTGGCTATAAAGAAGCTTCACTACATTACTGTCAAATAATGGTGGTGAAACGAGAGAAGGTTGACAGACTGATAGCCAAAAGATCAGCACACCCGAAGGTGTCCCCCTCCCGTTCCACCGCAGAGGGGGCACGCAGGGATGCCCACAAAAAAGAGAGACTTTTTCGTGTGCGTTGGCTATCCGACCTGTCAAAGTCGACTGGCAATGTGGCCAGCAGGCAAAGCATAATCGGAGGGGTTTAGAGTGTCAATGTGATATTGGATAGAAAATAATTGAATAAATATTATTTTTCATTGGATTAGAATATTTTATTACTACATTAGAAATTCATTATTTAGTAAAAATAATAATAGAACAAAAGAGGGTTAGCAGACTGATTTACCCAAAAATCAGCACATCCGAAGATGTCCCCCTCCCGTTCCGCCGCAGAGAATAATAAGAGAAATTTTAAGTGTCAATGTGATATTAGGTGGATTCTTAAAGTTTATTTTTTATTTTAAATTATATGCTGTGATATACCGATAAAATGAATAATTAAATCCATTTTATCGGCTTGCTAGAAGAGGTTTTTAAAACCTTATTTTTTTATTGTTTAATATATTTTGGAAACTCTTTTAAAACCTTATGACAAAAGTGGCCCTGAGTGTCCTCTTTCTTGCGCTCTTCAAACTCCTTCATACCAAATTTCATGACTTCTCTACCGTATTTTTCGCCAAGATCATGTTTAGTACATTTTGCAGCAGCATCCTTTAACTCTTCTGAATAATAGTGATAGTTGCAATCGAGTTGAGCACGGCTTAAAAAACCATGTAGCTCTACTGCTTTCTCACACTGTGTTTGCTCTAAAAGATTTCTAGACTCTTGAGCAGCATAAATTGATGTTGCTACGAATAAAGTAAAAATCGTTACTAAAAAATTACGCATTATTTCCCCGAAAAAGTTATTAAAAGTATTAGTGATAATATTGCGGGCGTATTAAATAATAATTATTTATAAGTGTCTATTAATAATAAAGAAAATAGGATAAAACCCCTTCTCTTTTGAATACTTAATCACCTTAATAAAATTGGGTGATTAATTTTTATCAAAAATAATATTAAATTGTTTTATAGCGATCTTTAATATAATCCAAGTTATTCAAGAAAAGAGTTTTAGCAATATTTAATTGATTTCTAATCTGCTAAAACCCGTACTCATTTCAGCGCTTTAAAAACCTAGTTTCTTAAAGACAAAATAACCCACATGGCTTTCAAAGCTACCGTCATTTTGAATTTTGAAATATTTTTTCACAAGGTCAGATGAACCTTCCTGTAAATAGCGTAAAGTTTTGATTTGATCTTCAGGCGTTTTCATACGCTTTACCCAACTATCAAAGTCTAACGCAAGCGTTTGTTTATCTAAACCCACCAAGTCAAAGCCTGCATCTTCGATAAAATAGACCCACTCTTTGACACTATAGTTTCGTACATGACTTGGGTCTCGAATGGTTTCGATGGTCTGTAAAAACGTATCTAATATTGGAGAGCTAGAACTGATAATGTCTACAAAAATAACAATACCATCAGGCTTAAGCACACGGTTCACTTCTTTCATAGCCGCCGGAACATGCTGCCAGTGATGAGCTGAATATCGGCTAATGACCACATCAAACTGCTGATCACTGAAAGGCATATCTTCAGCAATGCCCTGCTGCACAAAGATGTTTTTTAATTTACGTTGACTGGCGGCCTTAGAGACTGTATCTAACATTTCATGAGATAGATCATAAGCAAAAACAAGGTCAGCATGTGGAGCAACATTATAAGAGACATGACCACCACCACAGCCTAAATCAAGAACCACAGCCTTTTCAATTTTCTGAACTTCATTAATAAATTTATTAAATTCAATTCCTTGAGAATGAGCTTGGCTGTTTAAATAATCGATAGATTTATTTTGATATTGTTTTTGGTTTATATCGTGCTGGGTGATCATAACCTTGCTCCTATATGCAATGAAATTAACATAAAGGAAAAGTTAGATAAAAAATAATGATTAGTTTTTCTTCAATTAATAAATAAAAGTTATTATTTAATTTGTTTTAATACGTTATGCCCATTCATCAAAATCGATTTAACAATTTATAAGAAATCCGCAAAGAGCACTGTTTAGTCACCCTTACTGAAACAGTGCTCTTTGCTCCATCTCAACCTCTATCCAGGAAGGTTTGATGCATAGAAATAGTGTAGGTACCTTTTGCTCAAAATGTTTCCTGTATTTTTTAATATTTTTAAATGTTCGCAGCATAAAAATAAAGTATATTTAGATTTATCAGAAGATTCTTCTTTGGTTTATATTTTGAACAGAACAGAATACGTACTAGATCGTATAGATCGGAAAATTTTATCTGCATTACGTGGAAATGGCCGTTTAACCGTTGCTCAATTGGCCGAAGAAGTCGGTCTTTCATCTTCTCCATGCTGGACACGACTAAAACGTCTGGAAACTTTAAAAATTATCGAAGGATATACGGTAAACGTAAACCCCAAAGCGATTGGGATTCATGAAGTATTCTTTATTGAGATTACTTTAGAGCGCCACGACGATGAAATGCTAGAGAATTTCAGCGAAGCATTAGCTGACATACCGGAAGTCGTTGAAGCTCATCTCGTTACAGGTGACTATGATTATCTGGTTAAAGTGGCAGTCAAAGATGCTGACCATTACGAACGGTTTTTAAGGAAGAAACTTTACTCGATTAAAGGAATTCGACACACCCGTTCGACCTTTGCTCTACGACCTCTCAAATCTGCCAATACAGCAGATTTAATGTTAATTGAATAAATGCATTAAACAGTTAAAGACAATTATTTAATTCATTGATTTTAAAATTTTTATCAGTAGAAAAGCTAAAAAATATAACAGATTTAGACTCTGTTATATTTTTTTTAAAAAATTCTGTATCTATGATTACAGCCTGTATTTCTTCAAAATGTAATTAATCTGAATTGGAGGCATCGCCATGAACATTTTGAAGAAAAAAAATAAGGCCAGTTTTGTATTCTTTATTATTACTCTCTACTCTTTTATTGGGTTTGGCTTAGGTTTCATTATTTGGGAATACTTTTTAAAGGCCTAAGTTGCGCAAAGAGAGTTAATTAACCTCTGTAATAATTTCAGAAGTGATTTCTTTACTACGATGATATGCGGCCTTCATAGCTAAACGTATATCATCGGATAGATTTCCTAGCTCAAACATTCTTAGAGCCGATTCTGTAATTCCGTTAGCCAAAGTCACTTTCCCACACAGATCCGCAGGTGAAACATTACTTTTACGTACCATTTCAACTGCACCACTGGCCGCTTGGAGTGCTAAATCTAGGGCAAATTGCTTATCAAGCCCTAAAGAAACTCCTGTCTTTATCATGCTATCTAAAATATAGAAAAAGTAAGCTGGACCCGAACCAGAAAGTGCAATAATTGCATCGGTTTGCGTTTCCGAGGGCGCCCAAAAAGTCTGTCCCGTTGCAGAATACAGTGTTTCAATTACGTCTTTATCGAGTTGGTCCATTTGCTCTGAAGCAATAAGTACATGCGTACCCGTATGGGTAAGCACAGGCGGATTTGAAATCACACGTACAATTTTTTTTGAACCCGTGAAACGGGCCAAGTTCGCAATATCAATTCCTGCCATCATAGAAACAATAATTTTATTTGCTAACACCTTTTTAAGGGGTACAAGTATTTCTTTTAACTGTTTAGGCTCTAATAGCAATACAACAATTTCAGCTTTCTTTAATCCATTTTCATTTTGCTTTAAAGCATTTGTAGGATTAATATTTTTCTCTTCAATCAGATGTATTTTTTCTTTTTTAAATCCTTTTAAAACTAACCCTCCTATTAAAGCCAAAGCTAAATTACTACTACCGACAAAGCAAATATTAGGGTGTACTGCATTTAACATTTAAAATGTTTTCCTTTCTTAAGAGAGGCTTATAACAATGAATATTTCTATTAATTATGAATATTGAATTTAAGATGACCGTCTGAATAAAGAACCCATTTTAATAAAATATATTATTAAAATGGGTTTTGTTTTATTTGCGCAATAAATAAAACAACTTTAGCTTAAGCCTAATGTAGTAGCTTTATAAGCAAAGACCACTCAATAATTGTTTAAAATATGTAACAAATACTATAGTATTGTAAATAAGTTATATCACTTTAAGAAAATAGAATTTTTCAATTGAGCTTATAGTTAGAACATCTTTTATTTACACTAATATAGTTGGGCTATTTTGTTTTAACTTTAATTACAGTATTTCTTTTTTTCTAAAATTTGCTCTGCTCTTCTTGTTGCTTGTGCTAAATCTATATCCTCACATACCCAGAAAGAAAGAATTTTTCCAAATAAATGAAAGTGTTGTTTAACATAGTGAGAACTATGATCTGAATAATGATCTTCCACTTTGAAAGTATCTTTATTATTTTCTATTTTTTGACCGTCAAAAATACCGCCAATACAAATATCCATTTTAATACCAAAAATTTAATAAATCATATTATAACATAAAATTAATGAAGCTCTTCTAAACAAGTATTTTGATACTTCTCTTTTATTTTAAATACAATTTGAGATTAAAATTATAAAAACCCACAAATTTAAGTGGGTTTTCGTAAATACTATATGTTTAAATATAATTTATTTAAAAATGTATTTAAATTCAATAAAGTATTTTTATTTAATTATGAGTTTTGAAGAATAACAATATTTGAAGCCTGTGGCCCTTTTTTACCTTGTACTACAGTGAACTCAACACGTTGGCCTTCGAGAAGAACTTTAAAACCTTGTGTTTGAATATCGGTAAAATGAGCAAAAATATCTTTACCTTCGTCAGCCGCAATAAAACCAAAACCTTTAGTTTCATTGAACCACTTTACTGTACCAGTAGAATTAGACATGTTTTAATCCTGAATCTTTAAAATATTATAACTTATTATTGGGGAAACCAATTTAACTAAAAAATAGACGTGAAAACTTAAATGACTGAAAACCGAAGGATTATAAATAAAACTACGAAAAGAGAAATTTATGATGACAAGAATATTTTGTTAGTTATGCTCGATAATACACGCTTCAAAATCATTTGCAATCGATATTCAACATAATTAAAGCAACAAAAATTCTATGTCTCTTTATCCTTAATAAAACTTCTTTTCACCAGCAGGACGTGTCTTAAACCGTCGGTGAAACCACATGTATTGTGTAGGGGCAATACGAATTTGATTCTCAATAATCTTGTTTACCCTTTCAGCGTCACTGACTTCACAGCCACTCGGGAAGTTTTCTAATTTTGGCTCTACCAACACATGGTATTGAGGATTACGAATATCGCCACTTCGATAAAAATACAAAGGCACTGCTGCTGCTTTTGAGATATCCATCAGTCTGCGATGTGCTGTAACTGTAGCAGCTTGAATACCGAAAAATGATGCCATGACACCTTGTTTTAAGCCAAAGTCCTGATCTGGGCTATACCATATTGCATGGCCATGTTTAAGATTTTGGATGAGTCCACGCATGTTGTCTCGAGCAATCTGGTTTTTATACACCCTCGCACGACTACGATGAATCAGAAAATCTAAAAATGGATTATTCTGAGGTCGGTAAACTACGTCCATATTAAAAAATAAGGTACACGCGGCTCCGCCTGCATCTAAAAGTGTACTATGAGTACCCAATAGCAGTACGCCATTTTCCTGATTATTAGTTAAATTCTCTAAACCATCTATATGAACACGGCTTTTAAACCAGTTCGGGCAATACCAAGCATTTAACGCTTCAAATACTCCCGTTAAGGTATCAACAAAAACCTGTTTAGCTTTTGCCTCAATTTGAAGAGATGTTTTTTCAGGAAAGCAAGCTTCCAGATTTCGTAGCGTAGTTTTGCGTCTTGAACCTAGATATTTCCAAGCGATTTTTGAAAGAAGATCTGCGAGACGCCATTGAATAGCCCAAGGTAACATCGCAAATAACATCAGAATAAAAGCTAAAAACCATATACCCCAATATTTAAACGATAAAAAGGAAAATTGAAATTCGCCAGATTTAAACTGCCGTTCTTTTTTCGTCATACTATATATTTCTTGAGGTATAGGTCTAGCATACTACCATGCTTAATTTTAAGGGTTGTATGTTTATGTTGCTTTTAACTTTTATATAAATGCATATTTTAAATATTTAATCTATTTAACCCTAAAATAGACATAACCTTCTGTATACACCGTTTATTTTCTCATTTAAAGTAACCACACATTTTTTGCCTCAATTGATAAATAGGATATATCAGCGTGAGCGGTCTTTTAGTGTTTATAACAATTGCATTTCTTACCCTATTAAGCCCAGGACCGGGAGTTTTATTTACTGTCACAAATTCAATTAATTATGGTGTTAAAACTGCTTTGTTTGGAATTAGCGGCTTAATTATTGGTATGTTTGTGATTGCGGTAATTTCTGCCAGTGGTGTAGGACTTATTATTACCAGTAACCCTACTATTTTTACGGTTTTAAAATTTATTGGTGCATTTTATTTAATGTATCTAGGCTATAAAAACTTTACGAAAAAGCTTCCCTCACAAGAGTTAATGACTGATCAACAAAACAATAAAGTTATAAGTAAATCTAAACTATTTTATGAGGGCCTGCTCGCTTCTTTACTTAATCCGAAAACAATCGTATTTTTTATTGCACTCTTCCCTCAATTTATTGATATCAAGAAAGAAATTTTAAATCAGTTTTTAATTCTTTCTTTAACCTTTTGTTTCATTGGTTTTTTAATTCATTTAGTCTACGCAAATTTCTCTTCTATTTTCAAAGAGAAAATGTTGGCGGGAAATAATTTCTCGATTCTCAATAAAATTAGTGGTGCTATTTTCTTTCTTCTTGCAGTTTTACTTATCGCCCAATAAATCATTACTCGATATATTATGTTTTGAAAAGCCTTAACTCATGGTTAGGCTTTTCAAATCTTTTGATCTATGAACATATTTTTATCTAATTACAATTTTTAGACCGCTACTCTGTTTAATATCCAACCATAAAAAAAATCTTCATATTTTGGATTATTCTCTGTAATTTCGATATAACGCTGCCCTTGCATAATATTTAAAACACGGACTAATACCTTTTCACCTTCTTTATGGCGTTTGTTTAAATACGTTTTAAGAGCTTGAAAAGTAAGAGGACCATATTGACCATCTATAACAAGATTTGGCCAACCTTCTTTTCCCTCTTTATTCAGCAGATTTAAAGCACGTTGTAATAAAGGTTTTGCAAAATTGATACCACAGTTGATAGCTGTATCGAGTAACTCTTCGGCAACTGCGGGGCTAATCGTATCAATTTGGTCGAATTGAGGTTCAAGCCAATATTGTTGTTTATAAATAGATTTAGCCACGGCTAATGGTAAATCTTGCATATTGCCTTGATATCCATTTGATCGAGCGACGGCTTCGGTAATACCAAATTTAGTGGCATGACCGTGATCAGATGGATGGTTAACATAGCCGCCTTCTCGTCTGATCAGCGATTCTAAGTATTGATCAATATTCATTTTATTTTTACCTATGTGTATAAGTCATCTTTAGCTATTTTGAAGATCATCTTTCGCCTTTTTTAGGTCTTTCATGACCTCCACAATCGTTTTACCTTCTTGTTTATTAATAAAGTTAAATATCCATCTCACAATAGCCCAGCCCGGTAATCCGCAAATGAAGAAGAATCCACATAGCGTGATCATTCCCCAAATATCGGATATCCATTCATGCAGATTCCATTTCATAATAATAAAGGAACCACCTGTCAGACTTGAAACTACGGTGCAGATGAGACCAACAATCCATTCTTGTGGTGAACGTGGAAAACGCATCATTAATACCACTGCGACAACTAAGCTGACTGCAAAAGCCACCATAATGGCAATGCTATAAATATTTAAAAAAGTGGCTAACCCACTGGTTGAAACTGTTTCCATGACTTTGTCCTGCTTTAAAGGGTAAAACTTAAAAAACCAACATAATCATTAGCTTGTTGTTTTTATGTTTTATAGTGACCCTTAGTTTTCTTTATTACAGTCAATAAAAAACACTAACGCTTTTAAACCGCGCCAAATCGCAAGACGAACTGATCCTTGACCCCATATTTCAGGGGTCCAAGAAAGAATGTTTGTATGCTAAAGCCTGTTAGTGTGCACTGCTTAAGGCCTGTTCAATCAACTCAATTACCGTGATTGCACCTAGCGCTTTTTGCATAGAGACTTGATCATCAAATATGAATGCTTCATCTTCAAGCTCATTGACAATCTGCTTTGCCTCCTCGAGTGCTCTTTTTATTTTTTGTACCTTATATTTGTTTACGTCTTTTGCAATTGTTGGGACATACCCTCCACGTTTTGCATTTTTAAGTTGTTTAGCTCTGTTCTGCATTGCTGTAGTCATTCACTATCTCCAACTCAACTCACTCGTTTAGTAAGGCGTCTTTATCGTTTGTTATTCTTGAAGTTTTCATACATTCTCTCAGCAATATAGCCAAGCTATTACTACAAATATGTGTCCGAAACGTTTCTTCTGGTACAACAAGCATAAAGACCTAAACGTTATATATTTAAAGCCTTAATTTACAAATAAATATTTCCTTTTCGAAAAATGTAAAAAAGTATTAATCTTTCTAGAATTGAACATTTTCCATACTTTAATTTTTTGACCAAAAAGTTCATATAAGGCTTTGCCGTATATCGGAAACTTTTGTTAGCGCTCACAATCTTTGTTAAATTCTTCATGTTCTTGATACCCTTTATCGACGAACATTAAGCCTGATCCACGGAATCGGGCTTTTTTTATTCCAATTTTTGTTTTGATAGCCTCTTAGCAATAATCATTGAGCTATCTCCCTTTTATTCTGCTACCTATAGAAACAAAATAAATTTAGCTTTGATCTCAACACTTTGATAAAGCTATGAATAGTGACTTAAACACAATTTAAACTTTATCTATGCATCTGAAGATATAACTGATATTATAACTATAGTTATTACTAGTCAATAACTATAGTTGTTTTACTCGATATAACTTTAGTTATATATTTGTTATAAGTTTGCTGGTGTGACCATTATGGCTCTTAAAGACCGTTTGAAAGATTCTAGAATTAAAGCCAAAAAAACTCAGGCTGAAGTGGCAGAAGCAGTAAAGATGTCTCAGCCAGCCTATCAGGCTTTAGAATCCGGGAAAAATTTGAAATCTGCGTTTCTTCCTTTAATTGCTCAGTTTTTAGGTGTGGATGGTTATTGGTTAACAACTGGGAATACAGAAGATTCATTTAGAGAAAGCGACGTATTTAGCCCTACTGTGGTGAGTGCTGAGTCTACCGATCAATATGTTTGGATTGAGGTGGTAGAAGCTAACTTTTCTTGTGGTACGGGTGAATCTATCGAGTTTCACTTTGACGCCATTAATGGAAAGATTCCTTTCCCTGCTTCATTCTTTAAAGAAAAACGCGTTGCTCAAGAATGCATGCGTATTATTAAAGCAAAGGGCGATAGCATGACAGACTACATTAAAGATGGAGATCTGGTAGGGATTGATATCTCTCAGACTGAAGTTATTGATGGTGAGATTTATGCGGTTTACTTTGCTGGCGAAGGAATGATTAAACAAATTTTTAAAGAAGCAGATGGTTCTTTAATTTTGCATAGTTTAAATGAAAAATTTAGAGATCGGCGTGTCACTGAAGAGAACGGAAAGAACTTTAAAGTGATGGGCCGTCAGTTTTGGCGAGCAGGCTAATTAAGTTATTAAATATAGCTAAAATAATAATTTCATTGCTTTAATAGGGTTTACCTTTATATAACTTTAATTATTTATATAACGTGTAGATATAAAAAAACCTATCTCCATTAAAAGAGATAGGTTTTTTGCTTTAACGCCTAACATGATCAACAATACGTATTACTTAAACGATAAAGTTGATTAAAGCCAGCGTAGAAGCTTTTACCATCTTGGTTTAACTCAATTTCTTCACCAGACTGAAGTTGAATTTTTTTACCAACTTCGACCCAACGATATCCATCGAGAGAGTTTTGCTTACGCACGTGAGGAACAATCCTCACATTAATTTCATTGCCATTTACGGCTGTGGCAATTAGCCACTCATTTACTATATTCACAATCATTCACTCATCACTGAGCTCATGTGATTTAACGGTATTTAATTAGAACGCTAGATTTAAGGTATGGACAGTCAGTCTAGAATTTAATATTTAGCTTTATATAGGGTTATTTATAAGCTAATTGCTTTTCATAATTTTTGTATTATGAAAAGTGGTACATCACAGAGCATAATATTTTGGTTGCGGGGGCCGGATTTGAACCAACGACCTTCGGGTTATGAGCCCGACGAGCTACCAGACTGCTCCACCCCGCAATTGGAAGTAAGCTTTATACGCCCATATATTTTATAAAGCAAACCTTATTTTTTAATCGGTTGTAATTATTAAGAATTATCTTTTTATTAATTTTTCATTTTAACCATTCGGTCTAAATAGCCATATCGATTTCCAGCATTTAGTTGTTTAAATTGTTGTATTTATTTTAAACAGAACCTGATATTCATAAACAGCAATTGCCTTGGAGGGGTGGCTTTTATACTATCTAGTTTGGCCCTTTAATCTTTAGTTCCTATGTCTGAACCTCAGTTTTCCCTTAGTGAATATCTCGGCACAGTTCAGGAAGTTATCCGTCTGGCCTTTGATGAACCAGTTTGGGTAAAAGCAGAAATTCGAAATTTAAATGTTAAAGGTGGCCATTATTATCTAGAACTCGCAGAAAAAGATGCCGAGACAGATAAAGTCATTGCCAGTTGTAAAGCCACAATCTGGAAATTTTCAGCAAGTAAAATTGTTTTAAAGTTTGAACGTGAAACTGGTATCGAAATCTCAAGTGACTTAAATGTGCTTATCAAAATTAGAGCACGTTTTGATCCTCAATACGGATTTTCGGTCAATATTGAAGAGATTGACTCAAGCTTTACATTGGGTGAAATTGCTAAACGTTATCAGCAAATTATTGAACGACTCACTCAAAAAGGCTTAATTCATAAAAATAAACTCCTCCCTACTCCTTTTGATATTCAAAATGTTTTAGTGATTGCTCCTCAAAATGCAGCAGGCCTAGGCGACTTTAAAAAAGATGCAGATGTTCTAGAGAGAAACGGGGTTTGCCATTTTGTGTATCACAGCGCGACATTTCAAGGAAATACGGCTGCAACCAGCTTGATTGAGTCTTTAGGTTCAGGTTTAAGACAATGGGCTAGCACATTTACATTTCCACCAGACTTGATTGTGATTATTCGTGGTGGCGGTGCTGTCAATGACTTGGCTTATTTAAATGATTATGAGCTTGCCGCCCTGCTCTGCAAACGCAGTGTACCGATTTGGGTGGGAATTGGTCATGAAAAAGACCGTACCATCTTAGATGAGATTGCACACCGTTCGTTTGACACACCAAGTAAAGTGATTGCTGGTATTCGCAACCATATTGTTGAGCGTATACAAGAAGCAGTAGATAGTCTACAAACCATTAAGCTGCTTTCTCAGCATCAAATCACGACCTATCAAAGCAAGAATGATCAACTGCTTCATCACATTAAGTCATCCGCACAAAATCAACTTAACTCGGCGCATCGCCTGCTTGACCAGATGAGAGAAAGGATTCAGTTCAGTTCACAGCAACAAGTTAAATTTTCATTAGCTCAAATCGAATCTTTAATGAAGGAAATTCTTTTGCAAAACCCAAAACAGGTCCAAGCCAAAGGCTATGCAATTGTCAGATCCGAAGGAAAAGCGATTCGCTCTATCCATCAAATTTCAGGCCCTGCCATTGCTATTGAAATGCAAGATGGTGTGGTTGAAGCCAACATTACACAGGTAATCCCAAATGAAGAATGAAGAGTTAACGTTTAAGGACGGCCATGACATTTTGAAGAAAAATGCCGAATTATTAGAATCTCAAGAAAGCCCAGATATTGATAATTTAATGAAAGTTGTTGAAGAATCGATTACTGCTTATAAAGCGTGTAAGTCACGTATAGAAGCTGTTCAGCAAGCTTTAGATGAAACATTTAAAGAATAAATTGAATAGAAAAAGCCCATTCCTACTTCTCATTGAAGGAATGGGCTTAGTGAAATCCACTTAATCCTGAAATACAAAAATGTGGATTAGGTCACACTTTTGCATAGGCATAGTCCCATAATCATTTTAGATGTTCAATATTTTAATTGTGTCTGTACGTTAATTTGACTTAATTTTCACCAAATCTTAACTAAAATTTCTATTGTTAAGATCAAACCAGACACAAGCTCTACTCATGATTATCGTAAACTTAATTTAAAACCTATTCCTCGCTGAAAGGTCCAATTAATTGATAAATTTTGCCATCTTTTGGATTTTCATAGAGCAAATCCATATTAGGCAAAATAATATCGTCATTAATTTCAATATGTTCAACGCTCTTATGAAGTTCAAGTGCGTGATCATTCATTGGTCTAACTTTTGCCAAAGCAATTGATTCTTTATCAAACTGATCCTTGATAATTACTTTTAATCTTGTCATGAAAATCTCCTGAAAATTAAATTTTTAATATAAATAATGGGTTAAGTTTAAAATGAGCTAATCGCAGAATAGCCGATTGGCATAGCAAAAAAAGTTAAGATAAATGCAGCCGTACGTTGTAAATTACGTTGGTTTAACCAAGTTACTTTGTTTGAAATTAATACGGTTCCAAAAGCAATCCATAAAAATGCAATGGGTGTAATTAAAGATAAAAAAACAGCAATATGAACAAAATATACGTGAAGCACTTCCCATGCTGCATGTGGAAAAATAGCAGAAGCAAAGAGCAAAGCTTTAGGATTTAAAAGTGTTGCGACAAATAAGGCCTTAGGCGTAATCAGTGGGGTGTCTAATTTGATGTCATTTGTTGATGTTATCCAAAGTTTAAATGCAAGATAGAGAATAAAAGTTGCACTTATTAACTTTAATAAGGCAGGAAGCCAAGGGATAAAATGTGAAACTGACTCCAGCAAAATACCCCACGAAGTAATTGCAATGAGATACCCCATCACTTCAGCAGGAATAAGTTTAAGAGACTGCTTCACCCCTGCTTGTATTCCAGCTGAGGCTAACAATGTATTTGTTGGGCCTGGAGTCAACAAAATGGTGACCACAAGTCCAATAAACATAAATGACACCATAGGCAACGAACTCTTTAGTTATGCTAGGCGAAATATGTCAAAAAGGAATATCTATTGTCGACAAAATGGTTGTAACAAGAAATATTAATATTTAATTATTTATTTTTAAAACAATTAATTAAGTTAAACTGACCTTAAATTCACTTACAGTTTCAACAATTTTAAATATGCAAAATTGATCACAAAAATAGAAAATAACGAGCTATTTTTACAAGCTTATAAAAAAACTAACTCGAGATTTTCGCTCAAAAAATAAGCTGTAATTTTTAATATATTGCACTCATTTAGTTTACTTAATAATCGTTTTTCTTACTTGAAATTTTCAAATTGATCAATATATAAACAACTAGAAATCGTGATTTTACTGAATATGATGTCTTGCTCCCCATCAATTCATTGATCGCCGCTTTCATCACATAAATCAGATGATCGAGGATGCATGATGAATGCTTATGTTCGCCCTCATCCAGATGGTTTTAAATCTTATTTAGGAAAGAATCAGAAAACCGGACTCTACATTGTACGAGTGGGTTGGACGGTTTATGAAATGAATGGCAATGGCTCTGTTTTGTACATTGTCAAAAATGAAGATACGATTCCATTGGATGTAGAAAAGTTTAAAACTGACCGTCCCAAAATTTATGCTGCTCTTCTAAGCGAAGTTCAGTTTCAACGCAAGAAACAACTTGCGATTGATCTCCAACAATCAAACATCCCTTCTTATGATCGTAAAGCCTACAAAAAACGCCGTGGCTTTATCAACTCTTAAATATATTTTCCTCTGTAAACTCATATAGAAAAAGCACCCTCGGGTGCTTTTTCCGTTAACGACCTGTTGCAATTAATACAAACATACTCAGTATTAGTGTGCTTAATGATCGTTTGCAATGTATGTGGACTTCATGCTCAGCTCCGTGAGCGTATTGATTAACGTTTTCCATTTCGTGTGCCCTTAAAGTTCACACTGATAATTTGCACAAATTTCAAACAATAAGAAATTAGCCAAAAGTATTATATCTAATCAAATTTTAAACCTAATTTTTTAATTGGTATTTTGCGTTTTATAAATCAACTCGAACCGATCTACACACAGGAGATGTAACATTCTTATACGAGGTTAACTGCCTATTGAGTGTTTGTAGACCTTTCATTTCAAACTCACCTGCCAAAGAAATGATTTTATAAAATGAAAAAAGATAACAATATTCTATTTTTTAATAATAGTCTTCGACAGGAGAACTCTTATGGAAATGCAACAAGAAACCGATCCTTCTTTATTTTGTAATACCTCAACCTCTATCCAAGCCTGCATTGAATGTATGATTGCCTGCAAAACCTGTGCAGCAGCCTGTTTGCAAGAAGAACATGTAAGTATGATGCGTGAATGTATTAAGCATTGCATGACATGTGTAGAGATCTGCCAACTTTGTACGTCTTTAGAGCTAAGAAACTCAGAATTAGCAGAGCCGGCAATGCAACTTTGCGCAAACGCATGTCAACTCTGTGCAGCAGAATGCAGCAAACATGAGCATGAACACTGCCAGATCTGTGCAAAAGCATGTTTAGCGTGTGCTAAAGCTTGTCTTGCCTATCGTGCCTAAATAATTTTTCAGATATAAAGCCTACGCGTCTTTAGATCGTAGGCTAATTAAAATATTTTAAATAACAATAAATTATTTATTTTTTATTTAAGGATTACTTTTTTATAGGCATAAAAAAAACCCGCATCTTGGGGAAAATGCAGGCTCTTAGATCTCCCACAACGACCATGAGTTCATTATTAAACTTGAACTTTAAACCGTTAACTAAATGTACAGCGAATAAAAATAAAAAGCAATACAGAATAGTCTGTATATTTGAAATATTTTATTATTTTTACATTACTTTTTCATAAATAATTTAAAAATATAAGCTAACTCTACATAAGAAATAGTTTTTACAGGCATTAAAAAAGCCCGTTTCACGGGCTTTTCTGCAACGGTGAGCAATCTAAGATTTGTGTCTATCCATCTCTTGGTTTGCTCTTTGCTAGCTATATGTAAGGTCTTATCGTATCTTTTGCCCTGTCCCAAGTTTCCCTGTAGATCGAGGAGATATTACGATTACCTTAAGTACAGTTATAGCACATTATTTATTCATGGCTAGTGCTGTTCACGTTTTTTTACAAATGAATAAAATTCGATCTAACCTTAATATTTAAGGGTTTTCTACCCCATTTTGATATTGGCGAGCATTATCGCAAATTGGATACCACTTCACTTTTGAAGACACAAAAGCATGAGAAATTACCGATGTCGATATTTCTTCATTAATCAGCCCTACCCTTAAACGCACCACATCAGGTTTATCTAGACGTTCACTCCAGATCGGTGAACCACAGGTTTTACAGAACACTCTCTTTTTATTTGGCGATGCAAAATAAGCCTGTAAAAGATTTTCACCTTGCACAATATTTAAGTCACTTTTTTGTACTTGGGTAATGGCAGCAAAAGCAGCCCCTTGTGCTTTTTGGCATTGTGTACAATGACAAACCATGATGGGTTCTAATTCGCTATTAATTTGCAGTTGAATCCCATTACAAAGGCAAGAAGCTGTATAAGTCATCATTTTTCCTTTTTATTTTTATAAGTTTTAGCTTACACCCACACCTTTTTCAATGTGATCTAAGATGGCACAAGAAGCTTGTTGGTTACCACAGCAATCATCGGCTGAAGCCTGCAAAATATTAACCATCTCTTGTAGATGAGCGATTTTTTGTTTTAACTCGGCAATGTGTTTTACGGTTAAGGCTTTCACTTCTGCACTATGCCGATCTGTGTTTTTCCAAAGCGAAATAAGTTCTTTCATCTGTTCTGATGAAAAACCTAACTCTCTCGCATGTTTTAAAAAGTTTAAAGTTTTAAGGTCTGTTTCTGAATAAATGCGATAGCCAGAAGCAGAACGCTGGGCTGCTTCAAGTAAACCGATTTCTTCATAGTAGCGAATCATTTTCGCTGAAATGCCTGAATGTTTGGATGCCTGACCGATATTCATCTCACACCTCAAATATTAAATTTGGTTTAAGACCTGCTGTCATGATCTTAAACCAAAAGTTGATTTTCAGCACCCTTACTCTACTGGCGCATGAAAATGTTTTAAGCGTAACGCATTGCCTAAAACAAAAACCGAAGAAAGTGCCATCGCGCCTGCTGCAAACATAGGTGAAAGTAATACACCAAATGCTGGATATAGCGCTCCTGCTGCTATTGGAATCAGAGCAACGTTATATACAAATGCCCAGAACAGGTTTTGACGTATGTTTCGGATAGTGGCTTTACTTAGCGCAATTGCGTTTGGTACACCTTTTAAACTGCCTGACATGAGCACAACATCGGCTGCTTCAATCGCAACATCTGTGCCCGTACCAATAGCTAAGCCCACGTCCGCTTGTGCCAAGGCTGGTGCATCGTTAATACCGTCACCAACGAAAGCTAAGCGACCATATTGTTTTTGCAGTTGGCGGACTGTATCGACTTTGCCTTCGGGTAAAACCTCGGCCACGACTTCATCAATTTTTAGCTTCTTGGCAATGGCTTGCGCCGTATGACGGTTGTCTCCAGTAATCATGGCAACCTTTAACCCAAGCTGATGTAAGGCCTCAATCGCTGCATAGGTTGTTTCTTTAATTGGGTCTGCCACGGCAATAATTGCTGCAAGTTGCTGGTCAATGGCAACATAAAGTGGTGTTTTGCCCTCTTCACCTAACTGAGCCGCAATCACTTGGAATGAGTGGGTATCTAAACCAAGTTGATGCATATAACGGTCTGCGCCAATTTGTACTTTTTGACCTGAAACTTCCGCCTCAATACCTGAACCTGTAATCGAGTTAAATGCTGTTACGGGTAATAAGTTTAGGCCTTCGCTTTCTGCTGCTTGAACAATGGCGAGAGCAATTGGATGTTCAGATTTGGCTTCGACAGAGGCAACTAAAGCCAGCACTTGTTTACGTTCAAAACCTGATTGCACATTAAAGTCTGTCAGTGTCGGTTTACCCTCGGTAAGTGTGCCCGTCTTATCAACGGCAACCACTTGTGCTTCTTGTAAAAGCTGCAAAGCTTCACCTTTGCGGAACAAGACACCTAACTCAGCACCACGTCCAGTACCAACCATAATAGAAGTTGGTGTTGCAAGTCCCATCGCACAAGGACACGCAATAATGAGTACTGCAACGGCATTCACTAAACCAAAAGTGAGCGCAGGTTCTGGCCCAAAAATAAACCAAGCCAAGAAAGTAATTGCAGCAATGAGCATGACAGCCGGTACAAACCACATGGTGACTTTATCGACTAAGCCCTGAATTGGAAGTTTAGAACCTTGGGCCTGCTCAACCATGCGTATAATTTGTGAAAGTACAGACGAAGAACCAACGGCGGTTGCCCGAATGTTTAGAGTACCGTTCTGATTGACTGTACCACCCACCACCTGCTGTCCTACTCTCTTTTCAACAGGAACAGGCTCACCCGTAATCATAGATTCATCAATGTAGCTGTGTCCTTCGACTACTTCACCATCGACTGGCACACGCTCACCCGGACGAATTTCTACAATAGTTCCACTGACCACTTCAGCAACAGCAACTTCTACTACTTGACCATCACGCTGGATGCGGGCAGTTTTAGGCTGCATTCCCACTAAATGTTGAATAGCTTGCGAGGTTCGTCCTTTAGCTTTGGCTTCAAAATATCGCCCAAGCAAAATTAAACTGACAATAACGGCAGCCGCTTCAAAGTAAACATTGACCGTGCCTTGGGGTAATACCTGTGGCATGAAGGTTGCCACAACCGAAAAACTGTAGGCAGCCAAGGTTCCAACAGCAACCAGCGAGTTCATATCGGGTGCTAAACGCCATAAGGCTGGAATCCCTTTTTGATAAAAACGGCGACCCGGAAAAACAAGTACTAATGTGGTCAAAACAAACTGTAAAAGCCAGCTGTTATATTGACCAATGGTGTGCATGACCCACATGTGAAAAGCTGGAATGAGATGTGAACCCATTTCCAAAATAAACACAGGTAAGGCCAACACAATCGAAATGATTAAATCTTTTTTAAGCTGATCTAACTCAGACGCTTTTTTGTCGAGTTGCTCATCTTGATTTTTTTCAGATGCTTTCGCGTCGTAACCTGCTTTTTTAACGGCGCGAATAAGATTTTCAACATTGACTGATGCATCTGCTTGTACCCAAGCCTGTTCTGTTGCTAAGTTGACGGTTGCTTCTTGAACGCCGTCTACTTTTTTAAGCGCTTTTTCAACACGTGCAACACAAGATGCACAAGTCATGCCTTCAATAGACAACTCTAATGGTGCAGCTTTTGGCACATCGTAACCCGCCCGTTCAACTGCTTTAACCAGTGCTTCGCGTTGAATTGGTTGATTTGAATAAACAACGGCTTTTTCTGTTGCCAAATTAACGTTAGCAATCTCTACATTTTCAACTTTCTTAAGTGCTTTTTCGACACGACCTACACAGGAGGCACAGGTCATGCCTTCGATTGGAAGTGTTTCACTATATGCTGGCAATTTTGTGTTTTTTGAGTCCATCAAACACCTCTGCAAATCTGCAAAATTTAATATTCTGTATCGAGCATACAGATTCCCATCATGGGAAGGTCAAGCATATTTTTTAAAAAAATTGGTCTTGACCTTACAATCATGACAAGGTTTAGACTCAGTGTTATCCAAACAAATATCTCGTTCTTGATGGAGTATGAATATGAAATTACTTATTGAAAATATGACTTGTGGCGGTTGCGCTCGTGGTGTGACTGCGACGATTCAAGATGTCGATCCAAATGCAAAAGTAGATGTAGACTTAGCAACAAAAATCGTGACTGTTGAAAGCAGTGAAAGCGTCGATAAAATTACTGAAGCACTTGAAGAAGATGGTTTCCCAGCTCAAGTGCAATAAAATATCAATATTTTGCATAGCTTCAACCTTTGGGGCTATGCATTCACTTTATTTAAAAATCAATACCGTTTGAATCATCTATCGGGTTCTGATCGAGCGTAAAAACGGTGCGTTTATATGGAATACCTTCTAAATCATAAACTTGATAAATACAGTCAAATAAAAGCTGTAAGTCTTCACTTCGGTCCATTGCGCGTGCAGTAATGAAAATTGGGCTGACTGCGCCGTTATCTAAAATCGGAATGTAGTTTAAATGAGGAAAACGGATGGTGTCGGCACTTGCTGGAATAATACAAATCCCTTCTCCCGCTGCGACTAGGCCCAGAGCCAATTGAATTTCGCGTATTTCATGCAAATTTTTCGGAACCAAACTATGCTCGGCAAAGATGTTTAAAAGCTGAGTAGAAAAATTAGGTTTAGGCGATGTGGGATACATAAACATCTTTTCATCAATCAAGTCAGCTAGATATACCCCTTCCGTACGTTGAGCTATGGGATGACTCGTATGCGCGGCAACCACCAAACGCTCTTTACGTAAAAGAATACGTCTCACAGCAGGGTCGCTAATTCTTAAACGACCAAACCCGACATCAATACGTCCTTCCTTTAATGCCTGTAACTGTTCGGTTGTACTTAACTCCATGAGTTGAATGTTCAGATGAGGTTGCTGTTGACGAAATAAATAGATAATTCGTGGCAGTAAACCGTAGAGCAAAGACCCAACAAAACCAATGGTCATACTTCTTTCAATGAGACCAATACGCTTGGTCATACTTTTTATTTCTTCAGCATTCGACAAAAGTTTAACAGCGTGCTGATAAAAGAAATGTCCGGCTGGGGTTGTCTGTAAAGGACGGCTTCCGCGCTCAAACAGTTGAATTCCAAGCTCACTTTCTAGATTTTGAATCTGTCGACTCAAAGGTGGTTGAGCAATAAATAGTTTTTCGGCCGCCTTTGTAAAGCTCTGTTCTTCAACAACAGCCACAAAATACCGTAAATGTCTTAGTTCCATCAGGCTTCCATACCTTTAAGATATAAAAAAATGCAAATTCAGTCTTAGACACAGTTTAACCATTCTTTTAAGGTATATACAAGCAACAAACCGATGAAGTGATGAATCGCTTGGTGAAAAAAGCCTTCTTGCCAACCTTCCCGTGATTCATCTTCATCAATTCACGGTTAAACACCCAGCGCACTCAGGCGCTTCATTGACAATATTAGGATATCAAGACCTTTAAGAGTAGCTAAGGCCTTGGTGACTTCCACACTTTTGGAAAGTCGGAGAACGGACATGCCACGTATTCCTGTAATCAATACTAGCCATCTTGACCGTATTGATGAATTACTTGTCGATAACATCGATACAGGTGAATTTAAACTTCATCGCTCAGTGTTTACTGACGAAGCCTTATTCGACCTCGAAATGAAATATATCTTTGAAGGGAATTGGGTTTATTTAGCACACGAAAGCCAAATTCCAAACAATAATGACTATTACACCACGCACATTGGTCGTCAGCCGGTCATTATTGCCCGTAACCGTAACGGCGAACTCAATGCCATGATCAATGCGTGTTCACACCGCGGAGCACAACTTTGCCGATACAAACGTGGTAACAAAGCAACATATACCTGCCCTTTTCACGGTTGGACGTTTAATAACTCGGGTAAATTACTCAAGGTTAAAGATCCAAGTGAAGCAGGCTATTCTGACTGTTTTAACCAAGACGGCTCACATGACCTGAAAAAAGTGGCTCGTTTTGAGAGCTACAAAGGCTTCTTATTCGGTAGCTTAAATCCCGACGTTCCGTCACTTGAAGAGTTCTTGGGTGAAACCACCAAAATCATCGACATGATTGTTGATCAGTCTGAACATGGCCTTGAAGTTTTACGTGGTTCATCTACGTATACCTACGAAGGTAACTGGAAACTCACTGCCGAAAATGGCGCCGATGGTTACCACGTTTCTGCTGTTCACTGGAACTATGCAGCAACAACTCAACACCGTAAAGAAACTCAAGCTGCCGATAACATCCGCGCGATGAGTGCAGGTTCTTGGGGTAAACAAGGCGGTGGTTCTTATGGCTTTGAAAATGGCCACATGCTGCTTTGGACACAATGGGCAAACCCAGAAGACCGTCCAAACTTCCCGAAAGCAGACGAATACACCGAAAAATACGGTGAAGCGATGTCGAAATGGATGATTGAGCGTTCACGTAACTTGTGTCTCTATCCAAACGTTTATTTGATGGATCAGTTCGGTTCGCAAATTCGTGTACTTCGCCCGCTTTCTGTCAATAGAACCGAAGTCACCATTTACTGTATCGCGCCTAAAGGCGAAGCACCCGAAGCTCGTGCACGTCGTATCCGCCAATATGAAGATTTCTTCAATGCTTCAGGCATGGCAACACCAGACGATTTAGAAGAATTCCGTGCTTGTCAGGCAGGCTACGCAGGTATTGCACTTGAGTGGAATGACATGTGCCGTGGTTCAAAACACTGGATTTATGGACCAGATGATGCAGCAAACGAAATTGGTTTAAAACCCATGTTAAGTGGGATTAAAACTGAAGATGAAGGTCTTTATCTTGCCCAACATCAATATTGGTTACAGACCATGAAACATGCGATTGCATCAGAGAAAGAAATTGCTGATCAGGGAGAAACAGCATGAGTGCTCAAGACAAAGCAACTTTAGAAAATATTGCTCAGTTTCTCTATCGTGAAGCTCGTTTTTTAGATGATGAACAATGGGATGACTGGCTTGAATGCTATGCACCGGAAGCATCTTTCTGGATGCCAGCTTGGGATGATGACGACAGATTAACTGAAGATCCGCAATCTGAAATTTCACTTATTTATTATCCGGACCGTCAAGGTTTAGAAGATCGAGTATTCCGTATTAAAACCGAGCGCTCATCTGCAACCATGCCGGACACACGCACAAGCCACAATATTGCCAACATTGAAGTCGTAGAGCGCGATGGTGACAAAGTCACTATTCGCTTTAACTGGAATACCTTGAGTTTCCGTTACAAGACAAATTACAGCTATTTCGGTATGTCACGTTATGTGATTGATTTTTCAGGTGATCAACCAAAAATCTTGAGCAAGTATGTCGTTTTGAAAAATGACTACATCAACCAAGTGATTGATATCTACCACCTTTAAGACATACCCCCTCAGTTAAACGGACTGTTGGCTGAGGGTAAAAGTTTCAAATATTTTGTAGGATACATGCCATGTCAAACCACAATGTTGCACTTCAATTTGAAGATGGTGTTACACGTTTCATTAACGTAGCTCAGGGCGAAACCTTATCTGACGCAGCCTATCGCCAAAAAATTAATATTCCTTTGGATTGCCGTGATGGTGCATGTGGAACTTGCCGCGCTTTTTGTGAGTCCGGTCATTATGACATGCCAGAAGAAACCTATATTGAAGATGCATTAACCCCAGAAGAAGCTGAGCAAGGTTATATTCTTGCGTGCCAATGTCGACCAACTTCAGATGCGGTATTCCAAATTCAAGCGTCGTCAGATGTTTGCAAAACAGAAATTCATAGCTTCCAAGGCACATTAGCCCGCGTTGAAAATTTATCAGACTCAACCATCACATTTGATATTCAACTTGATGAAGGTCAACCGGATATTCATTTCCTTGCAGGTCAGTATGTAAATGTTGCAATTCCTGAAACTGGCGAAACGCGTTCATATTCGTTTAGCTCAAAACCGGGCAATCGCTTAACGGGCTTTGTAGTACGCAACGTACCGAACGGAAAAATGAGTGAATTCTTAAGTAAAAATGCCAAAGCTGGCGACAAAATGACGTTTACCGGTCCATTCGGTAGCTTCTATTTACGTAATGTAGCACGCCCAGTGCTGATGCTCGCAGGCGGTACCGGCATTGCCCCATTTATGTCGATGTTACAAGTGCTTGAAGAAAAAGGTTCAGAACAGCCTGTTCGTTTAGTTTTTGGTGTCACCAATGACTTTGATTTGGTTGCTTTAGAAAAGCTTGATGAGTTACAGGCGAAATTCTCATGGTTTGAATATCGAACTGTAGTTGCAAGCTCTGAGAGTACTCATGACCGTAAAGGCTATGTCACTGGGCATATTGAAAGTGGATGGTTAAACGGTGGTGATGTCGATGTTTATCTATGTGGCCCAGTGCCAATGGTAGAAGCTGTTCGTGGCTGGTTAGAAACTGAAAATATCAAACCTGCTAGCTTCCTGTTTGAAAAATTCTCTGCAAACTAACTCAAGGTGGAGAAGTGATCTATGTCAAACCGTCAAAGATTTACCGATAAAGTTGTAATTGTTACAGGTAGTGCTCAAGGCATTGGCCGTGGCGTGGCACTACAAGTCGCAGCAGAAGGCGGACAAGTCATCATGGCTGACCGCTCTGAATATGTTGAAGACGTTCTTAAAGAAATTCAGAACACAGGTGGCGATGCTGTCACGATTAATGCTGACCTTGAAACCTATGCAGGTGCGCAAGCGGTTGTTGCAAAAGCCATTGAACACTATGGTCGGGTAGATATCCTGATTAATAACGTAGGCGGCGCGATCTGGATGAAACCTTTTGAAGAGTTTTCTGAAGAAGAGATCATTAAGGAAGTGAATCGCTCATTGTTTCCAACTTTATGGTGCTGCCGCGCTGTGTTGCCCGCCATGATTAAGCAACAATCGGGGGTTATTGTAAATGTATCTTCCATTGCAACCCGTGGTATTAATCGTATTCCCTATTCTGCATCTAAGGGCGGTGTAAATGCTCTAACAGCATCGCTTGCTTTTGAACATGCTAAAGATGGGATTCGAGTCAATGCTGTTGCGACTGGTGGAACCGAAGCGCCACCTCGGAAAGTACCACGTAACATCAACCCATTAAGTCAAAATGAAAAAGACTGGATGCAGCAAGTGGTTGATCAAACAATAGATCGAACATTTATGGGCCGTTATGGCACAATTCAAGAACAAGTAAATGCAATTTTATTTCTTGCATCAGATGAAGCATCGTATATGACTGGATCAGTTATTTCGGTCGGAGGTGGAGATCAGGGTTAACCCTGATCTTTTTGCATGATTGGGTAAATAATATGATTTGCATGGAGGCAATCACACATGGCAACCCTGTTAAAGACATTAAAAAATGACTGGTCCATATCAGCAACAGTTGCTGGCTTTCTTGCAGTTTTAATTTCTTACTCAGGCCCACTGATTATTTTTTTCCAAGCTGCTCAGCGTGCCCATGTCTCAACCGATATGATGGTGTCATGGATTTGGGGAATTTCAATTGGTGCCGCCGTTTCAGGTATTTATCTTTCAATTAAATATAAAACGCCTGTCATAACCGCATGGTCTGCACCAGGCACTGCCCTATTGGTTACCCTGTTTCCAAACGTCTCACTGAATGAAGCAGTAGCTGCCTATATTACTTCTGCCATCGTTATTTTTTTAATTGGCGTTACAGGTTACTTCGACAAGCTACTTAAATGGATTCCACAAGACGTCGCTGCCGGCATGATGGCAGGTATTCTTTTTCAATTCGGTATTGGCCTATTTACTGCATCTGATAGCATGCCTTTTATTGTCTTTAGCATGCTTATTGTCTTTTTAATTGCCAAACGTTTAATGCCGCGCTACACCATGATTTGGGTGTTAGCTGCTGGAGTTTTATTAAGCCTTATTTTAGGCAAAATGAATCCAGTTGATGTGAGTTTTAGTTTAGCGATCCCGCAATGGATTAGCCCAGAATGGACATGGAACTCAACGCTCAACCTCGCTGTTCCTCTCATTTTAGTCAGCCTAACCGGCCAATTTTTACCGGGTATGGCAATTATGAAACTCAGCGGTTACGACACTCCAGCCAAACCCATTATTACTGTCACCAGTATTGCCTCTTTAGCTGTTGCTTGCGTCGGTGGTATTACGATTGTGCTTGCCTCAATTACCGCTGCTTTATGTATGGGCAAAGATGCACATGAGCTGAAAGAAAAACGCTATATCGCAGGAATCGCCAACGGAATTTTTTATATTTTAGGAGGCTTATTTGCTGGCAGTATTGTCATGCTCTTTAGCCTACTTCCTAAAGAGTTGGTTGCAGCACTGGCTGGTTTAGCTTTGTTAGGTGCCATTGCCACCAATATTTCTGTTGCCATGAAAAATGACCGTCAACGTGATGCCGCACTTATTACCTTTTTAGCGACGGCATCAGGCATGCATTTTCTTGGCTTAAGCTCAGTTTTTTGGGGTATTTGTATTGGTGTAATCGCCCATTTCATTCTTACACCACGATCAGCTCCCATCACAAATTAAGTTTTTTATTTAAATCCCCAGCTAAAATAAAGCTTAAATCGCCAAATTAGACAGCAAATAATTTGCTCATTCTGATTTGGTGATTTTTTATTGAATATAAATTAAATTTCATTTTTAAGATAAATCTTTAAAATAATTAAATAATAGACTTTAGTATTTTATTTTTATATTTTCGCTTCAATTCATAATATAAACCTATCTATATTTTCAACTGTGATTCTCATCAATAAAATCTATAAAAAAACATCTATAAAACCCTTAGAATTCTCATAATACAATATTCAACTCCATTTTAAACATTGTAATAAGACCAACTCGACCAATTAAAATAAATTATATTTTTCAATTATTTAAATCAACAAAAATAAGATACCTAAAAGACATAAAGATATATCAATTAGGTTTTTGACTCTAATCCAATAACAAAATAGTTTATTAAAAAATAACGCGATGCTTCACAAATTGGAGGTGAAGAAAATGGATACGAGTAAGGTTAATATTAATGAGTTAATTGATAAAGCCAGTTTTACATCTTTTCATTGGAAAGTTTTAATCTGGTGCTTACTTATTATTATTTTTGATGGATATGATTTAGTTATTTATGGGGTTGCTCTTCCTCTATTAATGCAGCAATGGTCGTTAACTGCGGTAGAAGCTGGTTTACTCGCCAGTGCTGCGCTATTCGGGATGATGTTCGGTGCCATGATTTTCGGCACACTTTCAGACAAACTGGGACGTAAAAAGACTATTCTAATTTGTGTCACCTTATTTAGCGGATTTACCTTTATGGGTGCCTTTGCTAAAGGGCCAACTGAATTTGCTATTTTGCGCTTTATTGCAGGTCTTGGGATTGGCGGTGTCATGCCAAACGTTGTGGCACTTATGACCGAATATGCACCAAAAAAAATCCGCAGTACCTTGGTCGCAATTATGTTTAGTGGCTATGCAATTGGGGGCATGACATCTGCTCTACTCGGCGCATGGCTGGTGAAAGATATGGGCTGGCAAATCATGTTTTTAATTGCAGGTATTCCCCTGTTATTACTGCCACTCATTTGGAAATTTTTGCCAGAGTCTCTCGCCTTTTTAGTGAAATCTAACCATAGCGAACAGGCAAAAAGTATTGTGAGTAAAATTGCACCAGAAACGCAGGTAAACGCCAATACTCAACTGGTGTTAAATGAAAGTACAACGACAGATGCACCTGTCCGTGCACTTTTCCAACAAGGCCGTACTTTCAGCACATTTATGTTCTGGATTGCTTTCTTTATGTGCTTACTCATGGTGTATGCCTTAGGAAGCTGGTTACCTAAACTCATGCTGCAAGCAGGCTATTCATTAGGTGCGAGCATGTTGTTCCTGTTTGCGCTCAATATTGGCGGCATGGTGGGTGCAATTGGTGGTGGTGCTTTAGCAGACAGATTCCATTTAAAACCTGTTATTACCATTATGTTCATTGTGGGATCAGCCGCTTTAATTCTGCTTGGCATTAATAGTCCACAATTTATTTTATATAGCCTGATTGCAATTGCTGGTGCTGCCACAATTGGTTCTCAAATCTTACTCTACACTTTCGTTGCACAGTTCTATCCAACAGCACTTCGTTCAACTGGCATGGGCTGGGCATCTGGAATTGGACGTATTGGCGCGATTATCGGACCAGTTTTAACCGGAGCTCTACTCACATTTGAGCTTCCTCATCAAATGAATTTCTTAGCGATTGCAATTCCGGGTGTGATTGCTGCACTTGCAATATTTATGGTCAATCTTAAAGCCTCTGTTGCTGCACAAACTCCATCAACTTTTAACCCTCAAAACACACTTACTCAGCAGTAAATATAAATGCGCCGAGGACTGGCGCATCTTTTTGGAAATGGATTATGGAATTATTACACCGCTTTAAACCATGTAATTTAGCAATAGCAACATTATTAGGTTTCTTGACTAGCTCAAGTTTATGGGCAGCAGATACGGCTCAACAAAGCGAAGATGAATGGAAATTCACGCTAAAGAATGCTTATATCAACCGTAATTTTGATAATGATGCACTCAAAGATACCGGCAGTTGGTCTCAGGCAGCATCGCTATTTTATAAATCGAAAATGCATGACACTCCACTAGTCATAGCAGACAAGCCAATCACGATTGGCGCCGATGCTTCTGTTCAATACGCCGTACGCTTGAGTTCAGATAAACATGTTGCGGACACGGTCTTACCTTTTAACAAGGAAACGCAATCTCAAGCATCTGACTTTTTAAAATATGGTGCAACATTAAAGCTGGGCTATGACAAAACCCTTTTAAGTGTCGGTGAACTCTGGCTAGACTTACCTGTAACAGCTGTCGATGCGAGCCGACAACTACTTGCCTCTTATTGGGGAAGCAATCTTAAATCACAACTTTCAGATCAGCTTTATGCAGAAATTGGTCGGGTTGAAAAAGTCTCTCCACGAAATGAAGAAGACTTTAAAAAGTTTTCATTTACTGCAAATGGCATTACCAAAGAATCTGATGGTTTAAATTACATTGACCTGCGCTATCAATTTACACCTTCACTCAAAGGCGAATATTACTTTGGTAATTTGGAAGACCTCTACAACAAACACTATGTTGGACTTGAGCATAATTGGAAACAACCTAACTTTGCGCTTACTTCTAAGTTTAAGTACTTCAATGCTAAAAATGACGGCAATACTTTTGATATTGATGCGCAAAACATTGGGGTGTTAGAAACACTCAAAGTAAAAAATCATACCTTTGGGTTGGGATACCAACAAATTATGGGTGAATCTGCCTATCCCTTACCAGATGGTTTTTTACCAGAGACTTATTTCATTAACTGGAATGCAACGGGTTTCTTTAAAGAAGACGAAAAGTCTTACCATGTGATGTACGGCTATGACTTTAAAGACTATGTCCCGGGCCTAAATGCGATGGTGAAATATGTGTATGGCCATGATTTTAAAGCAGCCAACGGTGAGAAAAACTATGAAACCGAGTCAAATGTGATTTTAAACTATGCATTTCAACAGCCTTTCTTAAAAGGCATTGCTCTGCAATATATTCGCATTGATTACAACGTAAAACACGGCAATGACTTTGGTGAAGACCGCTTGTTTGTAAACTACACCAAAAAGTTTTAATAACTTTTGATTTAATCTCAGCGGGCCAATGTTGGTTCGCTTTTTTTATATGATTTCGCTCATAAAAAAAACGCTCTTACGAGCGTTTTTAATTAACTTTGCAACTTAAGCAACGTGCTTTTGTACAACGATCGAACCGACTGAATAACCGGCACCGAAAGATGAAATCACGCCATATTCGCCATCATCCACTTCATGGCCTGTACGGTGTAAAGCAATAATCACACCTGCTGATGAGGTATTAGCAAACTCATCTAGAATAATTGGTGCACGGCTTAAATCTGCCTCTTTACCAGCCACATATTTCAAGATTAATTCATTCATGTTGGCATTGGCTTGGTGTAACCAGAAACGCTTAATATCGTTTGCAGTTAACTGCATTTTTTCCAACTGTGCATTAATAATTTTTGCCACTAACGGACAAACATCTTTAAATACTTTGCGGCCATCTTGACGGAATAACTTGTCATCAACCACTGCATCTTCACTACGGTTTAAGAAACCGAAGTTATTGCGAATGTTGTTTGAAAATTGAGTAAATAAATGAATATCTAAAATTTCAAAACCAGTTTTAGTCGTGGTTTCTTCAATAATAGAAGCAGTCGCAACATCACCAAAAATGAAGTGGCAATCACGGTTACGATAGTCTAAGTGACCAGAAGTAATCTCGACATTTACCAATAAAACACGGCGAGCGCCTGAGCGAATTGCATCAGCTGCTTGTTTCAAACCAAAAGTAGCAGCTGAACATGCAACGTTCATGTCGTAGGCATAACCTTGAATACCAAGAGCCGACTGAATTTCAATCGCTACTGCCGGATAAGCACGCTGCATGTTTGAACATGCCAAAATTACAACATCGATATCTTCAGCAGTTACGCCTGCATTTTCCATTGCCTGCTTCGCAGCAATCACGCCCCACTCTGCTTGAAGTGAAAGTTCATCATTTGAACGTTCAGACAAACGAGGACGCAAGCGATTTGGATCGAGAATACCCGATTTTTCAATCACGTAACGGCGCTTAATACCAGATGCTTTTTCAATAAATTCAGCACTTGAACCACGTAACTCTTCTAGCTCACCTGCTGCAATTTTCTCTGCATTCTCTTGGTTATATTGTTCCACATAAGCATTTAAACTGTCGGCCAGTTCTTCATTAGAAATGATTTCTGTTGGGTGAAATAACCCAGTACCTGTGATACGAATGCCCATGTAAAACTCCTAAAAAAATGAATAGGGTCTGTTAATATTTCATTTATAAATTGCGTTGTAGGCTAAACAACAACATAAACAGACCCCGATCTATCTTAACTGATTCCCAAACGATCCCATAACTTTTGCAGTCGAGTTGGCGAAATAGGCATCTTGGTTTTCATCGGTTGAGAAAATAAAGAAATGCGGAATTCTTCCAACATCAAATACAATTCTTTGATTTTTGGATTGTTTTTGAATTTAAATACCTTGTCCATCCATGGATCGACATCGTCAATAGCAGCATGATCTCGCTGTAGATTATTTGGCAATCGATCTAAACGCAATAGCAATGCTTTTAAATAACGCGGGTATTCCTGCCAAAGATCAACCGGTTGGCGGTAAACAAAATTGCCAAGTGACATGAGATCTAGTTGATCTTCAATATCATCAATACTGCGTCCAAACACATCTGGATCAAGCACTAAAAGCTGACGGCGAATTTGCTGCCATTGAATATAAATATCACTTAATTGCTCAAGTGCTTGCTGCCCATGACTCAAAAATTGCTTTTTGACCTGATCTAGCAGCTTATTAAATTCATCAGCGTTAATGGGCAAAGTCGTAATTGCCATTTGCAAGGTTGCATAGACCAACATCTGCTCAAGCTTAGCTTTATCTCCTAAAGGTGAATAAGCCAACGCGAGCGGTTTTGAAATCTGCTTTTTCAACTGGCGAACCAAGTCACCAAGCTGCATATGAACCAGACGAATAATCCCTTCGCGATGCTGTTTAATCGCCTCAGCTTGATCGTTAAACGTTTGAATAACAATGCCTGACTCATCTTTAGCTTCGAGCTCAGCAAAAGCCTTGGTCGGTACTAAAGCCTGATATTGTTTGACTACAACGCCCGTAACTTTATGAGAAGCCTCGAAAGTAAAGTTTTCAGGAAAGTCTTTAAACTCACCTTTTTGCTGTTTGACTGGACGATGTGTTTCCACGCGGCAACGCGCTTTTAACTCAGGTAAATCACGACCTTTAGCAATCAGCTTGCCTTTTTCATCAATCACTTTAATGAAAGGCACCAAATATGGGTCAATACGTTCAAACGAAAAATCTTTTTCGGTAATTTGCTCACCACGCAAGGCAAAAGCTAAATAACTGAAAATATGTTCACGTAAATGTACAGCATCAATGCCTTGCATGAGCTTACGGGCTGTATCAGGAATTGGCACCACATTACGACGCTTGTCTTTTGGTAAAGCTTTAAGTAAAGCCTCAATTAAATCTTGGCGCCAACCCGGAATTCCCCATGACCAAATATTTTCATCAACCTGAGGCAGCGCCTGCACAGGAATTTGAACAGTTGCACCATCTTCGTCATGGCTCGGGTCAAAATGATATGTGGTTGCTAAACGTAGCTGACCATTGTGCAAATGATCTGGAAATTGCTGCGTTGTTGGTCGGTCATTGAGCCAAAGCGCCTCATCGTCAATAAATAAATAACGTGGATTATTTGCTTCTACTGTGGCACGCCAGTCTTCAAAGCTACGACGGCTCGCAATTTCTTCCGGAATTTTAGACGCATAAAACTGATAAATCGTTTCTTCATCGACCACTAAATCACGACGACGCAATTTATCTTCAACTCGCTCTACTTCTTCAAGCTTAAGTAAGTTGTGTTTTAAAAATGGTGGAATCGTACCCAAGTTACCCGTGGTTAATGCATCGCGTAAGAAAATCTCATGGGCAGCAGGCTGATCAACTTTCTCAAAATTAATTAACCGTTTCGGCTCAATAATTAAACCAAACAACGAAATTTGTGCATATGCATTTACGATCCCAGCTTTCTTAGACCAATGCGGCTCAAAATAGTGATATTTCAATAAATCACGTGCAGCAAGCAAAATCCATTCAGGGTCAATTTTGGCTAAAGTACGTAAGTACACTTGAGAGGTTTCGACCATCTCAAAAGCCATCACCCAAGAGGTATTGGTTTTATGCAAAGTACTCGCAGGGAAAACTTTAGCCTTTTGCTGGCGCACTGCCATAAAGGTATTTCGTTCATCAGTTTTATTGGCAATGAACGATAATAAACCTGTCAGCAACGCACGATGCAAGTTTTCATAATTTGCAGCTTTTTCATTAAAACTAAGTTTTAAGCCTTCGGCTAACTCAACCAATTGCTGGTGTGTCTGTTTCCATTCACGTAAACGCAACCAGCTTAAGAAATGCTGCTTGGCAAATTGACGTCGTTTATTTTCAGACATCCCTGCTTCACCTTTAGGATTTAAAGTCTCCCAAAGTTTCAAATAAAACAGAAAATCTGAATCTGCCTCGCGGAATAATGCATGTTTTTGGTCAGCTTGCATCTGTTTATCTGCCGGACGCTCACGCGGGTCCTGAACAGCTAAAGCACTCACTACAATTAAGATTTCTTTGAGCACACCAAAATGCGCACCACCAATAATCATACGAGCAAGTCGTGGGTCAATTGGCATACGTGCCATCATTTGCCCAACTTTGGTCAGCTCATTTTTCTTCTCGTTAAGGGCACCTAACTCAATCAACAGTTTACGGCCATCATTTACAAGGCGGAAATCTGGTGGCTCAATAAAATCGAAGTTTTCTAACTCACCTAACCCTAAGCTCTGCATTTGCAAAATAACCGAAGCCAAGTTGGTTCGTTTAATTTCAGGTTCGGTAAACTCAGGGCGACTTAAAAAATCTTCTTCGCTATATAAACGAATACACACACCTGGAGCAATACGACCACAACGCCCTTTACGCTGATTGGCTGCGGCTTGAGAAATGGCTTCAATTGGTAAGCGTTGTACACGTGAACGGTAGTTATAACGCGATATACGAGCAAAACCACTATCAATCACATAACGAATATTTGGAACCGTAAGTGCAGTTTCGGCTACGTTCGTCGCAATAATAATACGACGACCTTTTCCACCCGGACTAAAAATCTTTTGTTGTTCAGAAACAGCTAAGCGTGCATACAACGGTAAAATTTCGGTATGTCTTGGTCCGTACTTTTGCAACGTTTCCTGCAACTCACGAATTTCTTGCTCTGTGCTTGAGAAAATCAGAATATCGGCATGTTCTGGATGACCTTTTGCCTCTGCATCCGCAAAGCATTCTTCTACCGCTTGTACAACTGCACGAGGAAGGTTTTCTTCAAAATCATCAAACTCATCGTCATCACTGCCGCCAATATTCATTTCTGAAATTGGGCGATAAAGCACTTCGACAGGATAACTACGACCTTCTACTTCAAAAACTGGTGCATTATTAAAGTAGTTACTAAAACGATTTACATCTAAAGTTGCCGAAGTCACAATCACTTTTAGATCTGGGCGTTTTGGCAGTAACTGCTTTAAATAACCCATAATAAAATCGATATTGAGTGAGCGTTCATGCGCTTCATCAATAATGATCGTGTCATATTTAGACAAGAAGCGGTCATTGCCTAACTCGGCAAGCAAAATACCATCGGTCATTAACCGTACAATTGAATCTTGCGAACCTTGTTCATTAAAACGAATTTTAAAACCAATCGATTCGCCAAGCTTTTCGCCAACTTCTTCTGCGATACGTTGAGAAACACTACGCGCAGCTAAACGACGTGGTTGAGTATGTCCAATCATACCGGTTAAGCCACGGCCTGCTAACATTGCAATCTGAGGAAGCTGTGTGGTTTTACCCGAACCCGTCTCACCCGCCACAATAATGACCTGATGCTTTTGAATTGCATCAATTAAACGATCAGCATATTGAGAAACAGGTAAATCCTGATTCAGTTTAATTTTAGGGAGACGTTCAAATCGCTGTCTTACTTTGGCATTAGATTGTTCAAATAATTTTTCAATCTCTGCTGCATTGGCTTTTTTATCTTTACGCAAACGATTTAAACGGTAACGATCTCTTGCCATCACCCACTGATCAATATTTAAATCATTCTGCACAGACAAATTTTCCTGAAAATACAACAATCCTCTATTTTACGCTCTAATGACCATAAGGTAAAACAGTTGGGTTTTTATATATTTTTAATTTTTTAAAATTTTGCCCTTGAATTTTGTCTCACTAGACTTCATGTTGTTAGGCAAGTTTCTTTTACGATAACTGTCATTTGATTTACATGTTTTTGCAGTCAAATCGAATACAGTGTTTGGGGACTTAAAAATCGTAAATTTATCACTTATTCGATTTTCCGATTTTAGTCATGTAAAAATACTATTTCCCCAATAAAGAATTTTTATTTATTCTAGATCTCGTAAACAAGTTTAAATATAAACCTCAATCATGGAGACAATGATGAGCTTGATTAATACTGAAGTTAAACCATTCCAAGCAACTGCTTACCACAACGGCCAATTTGTTGAAGTTAACGAAACTAACCTTAAAGGTAAATGGTCTGTTGTATTCTTCTATCCAGCTGACTTCACTTTCGTTTGTCCAACTGAACTTGGTGACTTAGCTGACAACTACGCTGAATTCCAAAAACTTGGTGTTGAAATTTATGCTGTATCTACTGATACACACTTCACTCACAAAGCTTGGCACGACACTTCTGAAGAAATCAAAAAAATCCAATATCCATTAGTTGGTGACCCAACTTGGACTCTTTCTAAAAACTTCGACGTTCTTATCGAATCTGAAGGTTTAGCTGACCGTGGTACTTTCGTTATCGATCCAGAAGGTAAAATCCAAATCGTTGAACTCAACGCTGGTGGTATCGGCCGTGACGCATCTGAACTTCTTCGTAAAGTAAAAGCTGCTCAATACGTACACGCTCACCCAGGTGAAGTTTGCCCAGCTAAATGGAAAGAAGGCGAAGCAACTCTTGCTCCATCTATCGACCTAGTTGGTAAAATCTAATCTCTTATTAGATTTTAAAAACTCAAAGAACCACCCCTCATCGGGTGGTTCTTTTGTTTTGAATAAGCACATCACATTTTCTACTGATACTTTTACAATTATGCCCTTCCCCATTACATGAAGTTTGAGTAATGTCGAATAAATAACCGATATTTTTTGAGCTTAAATCATATGAAATAAAAGGGGAAAAATTTATGGCGAATACTGTGGCAGTCACTTCATGGAAATACAATGCGACTTCACGTCATCTAAAAATATTTTATAGCGATGGTTCGGGCGAACTTTATCATCCTGTACCAGAATTTATTTATGACAACTTATTACGCTCAACAGACAAAGCTGCTTTTGTACATAAATATTTAGAATTCGACTTACACTTTACTCGCCTGTCTTTAGTCAATGCGTCATAACCTAATAAAGTAAGGCCTGCGTTGAACAGGCCTTTATGAACGACTAAATCATATTTTTAAATGACTTATCTCGCCACTACAATACATAAACCAGCGCCTACGGGTAAAATACTGCTCATAAAATTTTCATCTTTTTTAATTAAAGACAAGAATGAACTGACCTCAGCCGCATGTGAAATGACATTATCAATAATGAGTACGCCACCTTTTGGCTTCATTAAACGTTTTAAATCTGGCCAATAATTCTCATAAGCAGGACGCTCAGCATCTAATAAAATAAAATCGAAAGTTTCCTGAGCTTCTTTTAAATAGTCGGCTGCATCTCCTATCCAAAAATCAACTAATTCATCTAATGCCAATTCAGTCGCATGGCGTTTCGCTTCATTACTCCGATGGGCATCGATTTCAAGCGTGGTTACTTTACCGTGAGTTGCTTGTGCCGCCTCAGCAAGCCATAAAGTAGAATAACCTGTTGAAGTCCCTATTTCTAAAATTGATTTGGCTTGCTGCATTCGAATAAATTGCGATAGCAGTTTCGCAGACTCAGCCTCAATATTGCGATACCTTAGCAAACGATCTGCCTGCTGGGCATCATGTCGTTTAAAGGTGTCATATAAATCGGCAACTCTTTGTAAGAAAAAAGTATTTGGCATATATTCACCCTTTAAAATCGTTATTTTATATGACAGCCGTTTGAATTAAGTGCTTTGAATTAACTTAAAGCGCGGCACGATACTTCCATCAGCCATTTGAACCGTTTCAGTAAACATATCTAGTGGACGTACCCAAGTTGAATAGTCACCATAAAGACACTGATAAACGACTAATTCTTCTTCAGTCTCGCTGTGTTTTGCTACAGAAAAAACTTGATAGAGATTACCTTTATAATGCTGATAAATGCCGCGTTGCAATGACATGAAAGTACCTTTTAATGTTATGACATAAAATCTTTACAGCCCTATAACATATATAAATTTTTAAATACTTTCACTTTAAAACGCTACAAAAGATCAAAAAGCGTATTTTAGAGATAAATTATTGATCTTATTTATGAATGCTTTCAATAATTCAAAAAACCGATTGAATATATAAAAACATACTGTTTTACCTATTCTATGTTTTAACGTACTATGCATCTATTGAAAGAATTTGGATGCATTGGAGTAAAAACAGATGTTAGATCAAAACATTAAAACTCAATTAAAAGCTTATTTAGAACGTTTAGAAAGTCCCATCGAATTA